>JBDTLT010000002.1:0-114590 GCA_039934635.1 Acidimicrobiales bacterium | reverse complement strand
TTTGACAGCGAGTTCGGGGGTAGTTCGAGTTCGGGGGTAGTTCGAGTTCGGGGGTTAGTTCGAGTTCGAGGGTAGTTCGAGTTCGGGGGTAGAGGAGGCGTCAGCGGGTCAAGCGGTCGTAGGCGTTGGTCGGATTGCGGTCGGCTTGGATGTCGTCGAAGCGCGACAGCGCGACCGGCTTGGTCACGGGATGGGTGAAGATCCAGAACTTGCCCGACCGCACCGCGTCGAGCACATCGGTGGCGACCTGTGACGGCGCAATGCCCATCGCGTCGATGCTCTCGCGCAGCGGGCTGATGACCGCGTGCTCCTGCGCCGTGAGATCGGCACCGTGCGGACGATTGCGCTCCGAGTGGAAGATGCTCGTCTTCACCAGATTGGGGCACAGGCACGACACGCCGATGCCCTGCGGCGTCAGCTCGTGATAGAGCGACTCGGACAGACCGACCACTGCGTGCTTGGTCGCGCAGTACATGCCGAGCGTCGGGGTGGTCACCAGACCGGCCTCGGACGCGGTGTTGACGATGTGGCCCTCCCCTTGCTCGACCAGTAGCGGGCCGAACGTGACGACGCCATACGCCACGCCGAGCACGTTGACGTCGACGATCCAGCGCCAGTCGGCGGCAGTGGTGGTCAACATCGGCCCCGCCGGCGCGACGCCGGCGTTGTTGCACACCACGTGGACCGCTCCGTATTGCGCGAGCGCCTGGTCCCGCAAGTTTTGGACCTGCGCGGGGTCGGCCACGTTGGTCAGCACCGCCAGCACGTCGGCCCCCGCGTGCTGCAGGCGGGTGGCCTCCCGCACGAGCGCCGCTTCTTCGACGTCGGCCATCACGACCTTGGCCCCCGCACCGACGAATTGCTCGGTCATGGCCAAGCCGATGCCGCTGGCCGCACCCGTCACCACTGCCGTCTTGCCCCTGAGATCGCTGACCGCCACCACATTCCCCTCGCCTCGTGTCCCTACAATCTGCCCCGAACGCACCAAGGGGGCTAGTTGATGATCGTCGAAAGACTGCGGCTGGATGGTCGCTGCGTGATCGTGGCGGGTGCCGGCGGCGGTGGCATCGGCACCCGGTCGGTGCAGGCGATGCTCGAGGCGGGGGCGACCGTCATCGGCATCGACCGCGACAAGGACGCACTCGACGCGGTCACCGCCGAGTTTGCCGGGCAGCCCCTTATCGGCATCTCGGCCGACGTCACCACCGACGAGGGCATCGCCTCGATCATCGAGACGGCGCGGCGCGAGTGCGGTCGCATCGATGGCCTTGTCAATGTCATCGGCGGCACCGCGCTCGGCGGATGGGCGCCCTCACTCGAGTACACCCGCGAGCAATGGCGCACCGTGTTCACGATCAACGTCGACTACGTGATGTTCCTCGGTCAAGCGGTCGCCAAGGTGATGATCGAAGGCGGCGGCGGCTCGATCGTCAACGTCGCGTCGACCAGCGGGCTCACCGGCGCGCCGTATCACGTCGCGTATGGCGCATCGAAGGCCGGCGTCGTCGCGCTCACCCGCACGATGGCCGTCGAATGGGGGCAACACGGCATTCGGGCCAACGTCATCGCCCCGGGCACGATCAACACGCCGCGAGCCAAGCCGGTGCCACCCGATCGCCGCGATCGCGTCGCGATCCCGCTGCATCGCCGCGGCGAACCTTTGGAGATCGCTTCCGTCGCGCTCTTCCTCGTATCCGATCTCTCGAGCTACGTCAACGGGCAACTGATCCCGGTCGACGGCGGCATGTCGTGGAAATGGGCGCATCTCGGTGAGGACAACGAGCCCATCTTCGTCAATAGCGACGAGCTACGAGCGCGGATGGGCCTCGGTCCACTCGGCCGGGCGTAGCGGATGACCGGACCTCTCGCGGGCATAAAGATCGTCGATCTGTCGGTCGCGATCTCCGGGCCACTCGCCGTCGGCATCCTCGCCGACCAAGGTGCGGAAGTGATCAAGATCGAGCAACCGGGCATCGGCGACATCGCCCGCTTCGTCGGCGTGGCCCACAACGGCATCTCCGCGATGTTCCAGATCGCCAACCGGGGCAAGCGCAGCGTCGTGCTCGACCTACGCGACGCACGCGCCGTCGACGTGCTGCGCGATATGTGCCGCGACGCGGACGTGTTCGTGCAGAACTTCCGTCCGGGTGTCGCCGAGCGGATGGGCATCGGCTACGACGACCTGCGCGCGTTGCGCTCCGACATCATCTACGCATCCATCAGTGGCTTTGGCGACACCGGTCCGCTCGCGCACAAGCGCGTCTATGACAATGTCGTGCAGGCGCAGTCCGGGTTGACCTATACGCAGGCCGATCCGACGACCGGCGAGCCGCAGTTCCTCCGCCAACTGGCGGCCGACAAGATCACATCGCTCACGGCCGCCCAGGCGATCAGCGCCGCGCTCTTCGCCCGTGAGCGCGGCCGCGGCGGGCAGCACATACGCCTTGCGATGCTCGATGCGGCGATCGCCTTCGTGTGGGTGGATTGCGCGGGCAACGAGACGTTGCTCGACAACACCAGCGGGCGTCCCTCGTCCGCCGCAGGCACGATGTCGCTCACGCGGTTGGCCGATGGGTTCGCGACGGCCACCCCGCTGGCCGACTCCGAGTTCCACGGCTTGTGCCGCGCGTTCGCCGTCGACAGCAGTGACCCCGACCTCGCGACGATCGGCGACCGCATGCGCAACCAGCACAAGCTCACCGACGCGTTGCGCAAGGTCAAGGCCGAGGCCGCGACGACCCTGCTCGCCGACGCCATGCAGCGCATGGAGGCCAACGACGTCCCGTGCGGGGTCGCCGTAACGGTGCAGCAACTACCGCACGATCCGCAGGTACGAGCCAACGATCTGCTGAGCGAAACGATGCATCCCGCGCTGGGGCGCGTGCAGCAGACGCGTACACCCGCGGTCTTCAGCGGCACACCGGCGCAACACGGTCCGCACGCGCCGACGCTCGGCCAACACACCGACGAAGTGTTGCGTGAGCTCGGGCTCGATGACGCCCGCATCACTGCGCTGCGCGCGGACAAGGTCGTCGCATGAACCAACATCTCGACCCGTCGTATCATGAGTGGGTCGCCGAACAACACCGAGCGGGGTCACCGGTGACCACGGCGGCAACCGTGGTGATCCTTCGCGACCACGCCGGTGAACTCGAAGTGCTCATGTTGCGCCGCGGCGCCGAGGCCGCGTTCGCCGGCGGATTGTGGGTGTTCCCCGGCGGCAAGATCGACCCTGATGATCACGGCGAAGGCGACGTCGACCTGCTGGCGGCCGCGCGCGCGGCGGCCGTACGCGAGTCGGCCGAAGAAGCGACCCAGACGATCGATGTCGACTCGCTCGTGTGGTTTGCCCATTGGGCGCCGCCACAAGGCGCCAAGTTTCGGTTCGCAACGTTCTTCTTCGCCTGCCGCGCCCTGCACGAAGATGTCGAAATCGACCCCTTCGAGATCTCGGACCATGCGTGGTTGCGACCGGCCGACGCTTTGGCCCGTCATCGCGCCAAGGAGATCCAACTCGCGCCGCCGACGTTCGTCACCCTGACCTACCTCGCGCGCGCCGCGTCGGTCGACGACGCGCTCGCGGCGTATCGAGGGCGTGAGCCGCGCTTCTACGAGACGCAGGTGATCCGCATCGAGGCTTCGATGACGTTCCTCTGGCACCCCGATGCGGGTTATGCCACGAAGGACCTGGACACCGTCGGGCCGAGGCACCGGGTCATCACCGGCGAGCAGGGCTGGTACCTGGATGACAGTGGTTTGCCGTGGTGAACCACTACCCTCCGGCGCCATGACTGCTCCTGCAGCGCCGCTCACCGGCCTCACCGCCGCCGAAGTTCAAGAACGGGTCGCGCAAGGCCGGGTCAACCTCGTGCCCGACGCGCCCGTGCGCACGGTGCGTGAGATCGTCCGCGCCAATGTCTTCACACGCGTCAACGCCATCGTCGGCACGTTGTTCGTGTTGATCCTCGTGGCGGGACAACCCAAAGATGCGTTGTTCGCCGGCGTCATCGTCTCCAACAGCGCCATCGGCATCATCCAAGAGCTGAGGGCGCGTAAGACGCTCAACGAGCTGGCAGTGCTCAATGCCCCAAAGGCTCGCGTGATGCGCGACGGCACCGTGCAAGAGCTCGGCGTGAGCCAAGTGGTCGCCGACGAATTGTTGGTCTTGCAGCCGGGCGACCAGGTCGTCGTCGACGGTGAGATCGTCCAAGCGGTCGGCCTCGACATCGACGAATCGCTCCTCACCGGCGAAGCCGAGCCCGTCGAGAAACACGAAGCCGATGCTGTGCTGTCGGGCAGCTTTGTCTCGGCCGGCTCCGGCTACTACCGCGCCACGCAGATTGGTGCCGATTCCTACGCGGCCAAGCTCGCCAGCGAAGCCCGCAAGTTCGCCCTCGCACCAAGCGATTTGCGACGCGGCGTCGACAAAATCCTGCGCTGGCAGCTGCTCATCATCCCGCCGGCGGCGATCTTGCTGTTCATCCGCCTGGTCAACGAAGAGTCGTGGCAAGAGGCGCTCACGGGCATGGTGGCGGCGGCGGTGGCGATGGTCCCCGACGGTCTCGTGTTGTTGACGAGCATCGCGTTCATCGTCGGCGTGCTCGCACTCGCCCGTCGCCGCGCCCTGGCCAAGGAGTTGGCGTCGGTCGAGCTGCTCGCCCGCGTCGACACCTTGTGCCTCGACAAGACGGGCACGATCACCACCGGCGAGATCTCGCTCGGAGGCATCGAGCCGATCGCGCCCCACGACGAGGCCTTCGCCCGAGATGTCCTCGGCGCGATGGGTGCCGCCGACCCCAACCCCAACCCCACGCTCAAAGCGATCGCTGACGGCTTCGCAGCCCCGGCGCAAGGGTGGACGCTCACCGATTCGACGCCGTTCTCATCCGCCCGCAAGTGGGCCGGCGCGCACTTCTCCGAGCAGGGTTCGTTCTACCTCGGCGCCCCCGACATCTTGCTCGATGCCGACGACGCCGACGGCCGGGCGCGCGTCGAGTCCGATACCGAACAGGGCAAACGGGTGCTGGTGGTGACGCACAGCCGCCACCAATACGACGGCGAGAACTTGCCCGACGACCGCTCGCCCGTGGCGATCATCGTTTTGGAGGACACCGTGCGGCCCGACGCCCGCGAGATCCTCGAGTACTTCATCTCGCAAGACGTCGATCTGAAAGTGATCTCCGGCGATCATCCACAAACCGTCGCGGCCGTCGCACGGCGCGCCGGCATCCCCAACGCGGATGTCGGCTACGACGCCCGCAACCTGCCCGAAGACCGCGACGCGATGGCCGATGTGCTCGAGCAAAACGCAGTCTTCGGTCGGGTCACGCCGCATCAAAAGCGAGCGATGGTCGGAGCGTTGCAATCGCGGGGCAAGACCGTGGCGATGACGGGCGACGGGGTCAACGACGTACTCGCCCTCAAAGACGCCGACATGGGCATCTCGATGGGGTCGGGCTCGGCGGCAACGCGTGCGGTCGCGCAACTGGTGCTGCTCGACAACCAGTTCGCAACCTTGCCGCGCGTGCTCGCCGAGGGTCGACGGGTCATCAACAACATCGAACGCGTAGCCAACCTGTTCATCACCAAGTCGACCTATGCCGTACTGCTGACGTTGCTCGTCGCGATCTTCGGCATGCCGTACCCGTTCCTGCCTCGCCACCTCACGCTCATCGGTTCGTTCAGCATCGGCATCCCCGGTCTGCTGCTCGCGCTCGCGCCCAACGACAAGCTCGTACACAAAGGGTTCCTCGATCGCGTGCTGCGTTTCTCGATACCGGCGGGCGTGTCGGCCGCCGTGGCCACCTTCGTCGCGTACGTGCTTGCCCGCCGGGCCGACAATGTCGGGCTGGCCGAAGAACGCACCGCGGCGACGATGACATTGCTCGTAATCGGCTTGGTGATCCTGGTCGTCGTCAGCCGGCCACTGCGCACGTGGAAAGTGATGCTCGCCGCATCGATGGGCGCGTTCTACGTGGCCGTGCTCCTCATCGAACCGTTGAAGAACTACTTCGAGTTCGATCATCCGCCCAAAGAGATCTGGATCGAGATCGCGCTGTGCGCGGCGGCCGGTGCGGCCGGCGTCATCTTGTTACCCCGCTATCTCCCCTGGGGCCGACACCCTGAGTGACGCCCGCTGCGAACGCGCGGTTGGTCAGGTCGAGACGAGCGCAAAGCATCGCGGGCATTGTTCCAGATTCCCGCGGCGATGCCGCCGACGCGTTGCGGCGGAGCCGCACCAGAACGGCCCCACAACTAGCCGACGAGGCGTTCGCCCGGAGCAATGCGCACGCGCCGGCCGCACCACTCTTCGGTCGTCATCGATTGCGTCACGTCTGCGTCGTCGGTAGCCACGAGCACCCGCGTGCCGTCGTCGAGATCACCGACGACGATTCCTCGGCGCGTGCCGGTCGGGTCGTCGGCGAGCACGGTGTAGGTCGCAACCGTCGCCGTGGTGTCGGTCGCATCGACGAGTTGCCGCACGCCGGTCGCGGCGTTGACTTCGGCGGTGACGTCGATGCTGCGATAGGGCTGCGCCGGGGGCGTGGTCGACCACAATGACACGCCTTGCTTGGTGATCATGCCGCTGATGGCCGTCACGAGTCCGAGCGAACCGGCATCGGCCCGCAGCACCTCGACCATCTTCGCGAGGCCCTGCACCACCCAATTGTTGAGCGGCCCGCCGGCCCACGTCATGCCCCCGCTTTCGGTGACCTGGCGGCCCGGTGCCAGGCCGAGTTCGAGCATCTGAGTACGCACTGCGATCGGAAAGCAGCTGTACAACTCGATGTGTGCGGCGTCGTCGGTCGTCGCTTGCGCGTGCTCGAATGCCGCACGCCCGGCAATCCTGAATCCCGCCGATCGCGCGATCTCGGCGCGCTCGGACACAGGTACGCAGTGCTGGCTGTTGGCAATGGCGTGCGGGAAAATCCAACGATCGCGGGACACGCCACACGACTCGGCAGTCTCGACGGTGGTGAAAATCAGCGCGCCCGCTTGATCGACATTCCACTGCGAGTTGTGCCATTTGTTGTACGGATACGCGAGCGGCCGATTTTTCGCGCTGGGCAACCGGATGTCGTCGGCGGTCATCACCTGGCGATTCCACGCCTGCGGGTTGTCCCGGGCGATCACGTTGAACTCTGCCCACAACCGGGCGACGACTCGCGCGTGGTCGTCTATGGACTGTGCATCGAGCGCGCGCCGTGCGTTCTCGATCATGGCGTAGTGATGGGTGGCCTGTACGAGGCGGAACGCAATCTCGCGTGGGCCGATGATGCCGGGTTTCGCGTTCCACGGCTCGTCGGGCTGGGCCCCTTCGGCTTCGTCGGTGGCCGATGCGGTCACACCGAGGATCGACGCGCGCAACTCGCGGAACTTCGCTTCGCCCCCGTTGACGAGCACCACGTCGTGCGTCCCCGACTGCAAATCGTCGAGCGCGCGAGCAAAGACGGAGGTCTGCAGTACGCCGGGCGCGACCAGGACGGTGTGCGGATCGGATAACCCGACACGGCTCGCAACCAAGCTGCCCGGATCCGTGTAGGGCCACATGCCTTTCATCGTCAACATTTCGCTGACACGATCGAGTAACGAACGACTGCCGGCATCGGCGGCCGCGTTGTCGACCGCCAGCGCCATGAGATCGATCACGTCGACACCGTCGCGCGGGTCGTCGAATCGCTGCATCGCCGTGCCGGCACCGACGAGGATGGGGGTTCGCGGATCCAAAGCCATCCCCCTTCGCTAGCACAGTGAAAGGGGTCTCCGAGCAGCCGGTTACGAAGCGGGAGAACTAAGGTCGGGCGAGGGCGGAAGAAGTCGGTGAGGGGCCAGTGAGCGCGAGCTACGAGCACATTCTGTTCGCGATCGACGACGGCGTCGCCACGATCACCCTTAACCGCCCCGAGGTACTCAACGCCTTCAGCTCACAGATGGGCAACGAGGTACAAGACGCCTATCGCCGCTGCGACGCCGACGACGAGATCCGGGCGGTTGTGGTCACGGGGGCGGGCCGCGCGTTCTGTTCGGGCGCCGACTTCTCGGGCGGGTCCGCCGTGTTCGGCGCGCCGAGTGATCGCCACGCGTTCAACTCGAATCCGTACAAGTACGCCGCGTGGCGGGTGCGCAAGCCAGTTATCGCGGCCATCAACGGCGCGGCGGTCGGCATGGGCATGACCATGACGCTGCACTGCGACATGCGCATCGTGGCGCGCGACGCGAAGCTCGGCATCGTACAAAATCGTCGCGGCGTGATGCCCGACCTCGATTCGCACTGGGCGCTGCCGCGCATCGTCGGCTTCGCCCGTGCGGCAGAGATCTTGTTGACGGGCAAGATGTTCAGCGGTGACGACGCCGAGCGGTGGGGCCTCGCCAACGAAGCGGTCGACGCGGCGCAGGTGTTGCCGCGGGCGCTCGAGATCGCGCGCGATATCGCCGTCAATGTCGCACCGGTGTCGGTGGCGGTGAGCAAACATCTGCTGTGGGCCGATCCCCCGCCCGATCGAGCCACCATCAACGAGCTCGAAACCAAGTTGCACCTGCACCTGATGGGACGAGCCGATGCGCACGAAGGCGTGATGGCGTTCCTCGAGCGTCGCCCGCCGCAGTGGCAGTTGCGGGTCTCCACCGACTGGCCCGAATGGTTGAGCCCCGATGAGGGCAGCGGAGCAGGCGCATGAACCGACGCGTCCTCCTCACCGGCACCGGGCCGCTGGCGGCAGAGCTCTCCGCCGGTCTGCGCGCCGGCGGTCACGCCGTAGCGCAACATGCCATCGTCGACGTCGACAAGGCCGCAGTGACGCAGATCGTCGCGGATGCCGAGACCGCGCTCGGCACGATCGACACGATCGTGCATGTGCATCAGTCCGCACAGACCCGCACCACGGTTGTCGAGAGCACCACCGAGCAGTGGGTCGCCATGTGTGAAGACTCGATGACCGCCGCGTTCCACGTGACGCAAGCGGCTCACCGCGTGCTGTCGGCCAGCGAGCACGGCCGCCTCGTGTTCGTGGTGCCGACGATCGGCATGGCCGGCGCCTTCGGTCTCGCGGCGTCGGCCGCGTCGGCCGAGTCGTTGCGCGCCCTCGCGAAGAGCGTGGCCAAGCAGTGGGGCAAGTACGGCATCACCGTCAACACGATTGCGGTAGGCCCGCAGCACGTCATCGCCGGCGCCGCCGGTCGCGAGGTGGCCGAAGGAGTCTCGCTGGCCGTACCGGCGATGGGCAGCCCAGGCGACGCGGCCACCGACCTCGCGCCGCTGATCTCGTTGCTCAGCCAAGCCGATGCGCATTTCCTCACCGGCACCACACTTGTCGCCGACGGCGGCGTCTGGCTCACGCTATGAGCGCGCCCACCGACATGAGGCTGGCCGGCGGCGACACCCGGCTACTCGACGGCAAGGTCGCCATCGTCACCGGTGCCGGCGGTGGCGTGGGCTATGGCATCGCGATGGCCATGGCGCAACACGGTGCGAAAGTCATCGTCGCGGCGCGCCGCCCCGACAATGGTGAGCCGGCTGCCCAAGCAATCACCGATCAAGGTGGCACCGCCGTCTTCTTCCGTTGCGACGTCACGCAACGCTCGAGTATCGAAGCAACGGTCGCCTTCACCGTCGAGACATTCGGTCGCCTCGACTGCCTGGTGCACAACGCGGTGTCGGGCGTCGGTCCACCGACCGAGATCCAGGACATCCAGCCCGAACTGTTCCAGGGCATGGTGTCGAGTGCCGTTCGGGCGTCGTTCGACGGCGCGCAGGTTGCGTTCCCGCATCTGAAGGCGGCGCAGGGCAGCTACCTCCTCATCACCTCGGCGACGGGCATCGAAGGCAGCCCCTACCTACCGGTGTACGGCATGGTCAAGGCGGCACAACGTGGCTTCGGCAAGAGCCTCGCCCGTGAGTGGGGGCCCGAAGGCATCCGCGTCAACCTCATCGGCCCGGTCGCCATGACCCCCGCCCTCGTCGTCGCGTACAAAGCCAACCCTGTCCTCGAATCTCGCCTCGTCGCGCGCACGCCGCTGCAACGCGTGGGCGATCCCGCCACCGACATCGGCCCCGCTGCCGTGTTCTTTGCCAGTGACCTTGCCCGCTTCGTCGCCGGACAGACGCTCATCGTCGACGGCGGCGGCTTCATGGGATTGTGAATCATGAGAATCGGTATCTACTTCGACCTGCGCAACCCGGCCGAATGGCAACGCCCGCCGGCCACGCTCTACTCCGATGCCATCGACCTCGCGGTCGAAGCCGAGCGACTCGGCATCGACTCGGTCTGGGCGAGCGAACATCACTTCTTCGCCGACGGTTACCTACCCCAGCCTTTCACCCTGCTCGCCGCGATCGCCGCGCGCACCAAACGGCTGCTGCTCGGTACCGCCATCGTCGTTGCCCCACTGCACCACGCCGTCGATCTTGCCGAACAGGCGGCGGTCGTGGACATCATCAGCAACGGCCGGCTTCGCGTCGGCCTCGGTGCCGGCTACGCGAAGCGCGAGTTCGACGCGGTCGGTGCTGATCTCGGCACGCGCTACAGCACGACCGATCAGCGCATCCGGGACGTCCGTGCGCTGCTCGACGACGACGGCGTGACCCCGAGACCGATCCAACGACCGTTCCCGATCTGGGCCGGCTATCAGGGTCCGCAAGGAGCGCGGCGCGCCGGGCGCCTCGGCTGCGGGCTGCTCTCGCTCAACGCCGAGTTGCTCGCGCCATATCGAGAAGGCCTCGGCGAGGGCGGCCACGACCCGGCGTCGGCGCGCATGATGGGCTTGCTCGGCATCATCGTCGCCGACGATCCCGAATCGACCTACGAGCGGCTGCTGCCGTACGTGTGCCATCAACTCAACACGTACCGGGCCGCGGCGGCCGAAGGAAGCGGACGCACGCCGAGCCTGATCACACCCGAGAAACTCCGTGAGGGCCGATCGAAGCCCGGCGTGATCCCACCGATCGAAGTACTCGATGCCACCGACGCGGTGGCGCGACTACGTCAGCTCACCGACGGTGTCCCGGCCGAAGAGATCTACCTGTGGGCGAGTATCGCGGGCATGCCCGACGACATCACGCAACGCCACGTAGAGCTCTTGGCTTCGATCAAGCCGCAGCTGGATGGCTAGAAGGCGAGTGACTGGCCTACGCGACGACGACCGATGATCGGTGTCGTCGGCGCAAAGCCGGCCGAGGCCCGTTCGGCCTCTGACTCGCCGCCCCAGAAGCCGAGTTCGCGATTTTCGCGGGCGTAGTCGCGACACGGCTCGACGACGGGACAGTTGACACAGATCGCTCGAGCCTTGGCCTCCCTCCGCGCTCGTGCCTCAGGCCGCTCGGCGAAGGGAGCGAAAAACAAATCGCTCTGCCCTCGACAAGCCCCGTGGGGCATCCATTCGGACGGATCGCTATAGACGCGGACGTCAGCGTTCAGCATTACTGCTCGGCTCCTCAGCGCTCGCCCACCGCTGCGAGTCACCGAATGTAAAGGGTAGGTAAACAGTCCTACGTTGTGCACGTAACGCGCAATGATTTCTAACGCGAGTGGCCCATCTGCCGATGCGATAGTCGAGGTCCGAACACTCTGAGTGGTCGATCGGGTGACGTTAAACCGCGGTGCGTCTCAATAACTGTCATATCCTGCGATTCCGGTGTGACCAAAAAGACGCGCGCACAACTTGCCGGGCCATCTTGCCGGTCTCGGTCCGGGGTAGTTCGTCCACGGCGTCGAAGGCCCGCGGCAGCTGATAGCCGGCCAACCGCTCGCGACACCATTGCCGCAGGTCATCGGTCATCGCGTCGTCGAGAACCAGCCCGCTGCGCAGTTGCACGACCGCCCGCACGGCTTCACCCCACTCCTCGTCGGGGGCACCGACGACGCAGCAGTCCGCGATCGCGGGATGGTCGAGCAGTACCGACTCGATCTGCGCCGGATACACGTTGACGCCGCCACTCACGATCACGTCCGCGCGCCGGTCGCACAGGTAGAGAAACCCGTCTTCGTCGAGGTATCCGACATCGCAGAGCGTCAAAAGATCGCCGCGGTGTGCATCTCTTGTCTTTTCGGGATCGTCTTTGTAGGTGACCGCGTCGGGCTGGCGGAAGTACACCGCGCCCTCGATACCGGTGGGGCAGGGCCGGCCGTTGTCGTCGAGGATGTGCAATTCGACCGCGGGGTTGTAGGGGCGCCCGACGCTGCCCGGCTTGCGCAGCCACTCGCGCGACGAGATCGACACGCCACCGCCTTCGGTGCCGCCGTAGAACTCGTAGAGGATCGGACCGAACCACTCGATCATCTTGCGCTTCACTTCGATTGCGGTCGGTGCCGCGCCGTGCACGACGAGCCGCAACGACGACAAGTCGTAGCGCGCCTGTTGCTCGTCGGAGAGCTTCAACAGCCGCACGAAATGAATCGGCACGACGAACGTCGACGTCACCGCGTGCAATTCGATGAGGTGCAGGAACTCGGCCGCGTCCCATCCGTCCATCAAGACGACATCGGCGCCGAGCAGCGCCGCGCCTTCGCAATACGACACTGGGCCCGAGTGATAGAGCGGAGCCGCGACGAGATGCACGCGGTCGGGTTCGCCGCCGAGGTACGTCTGCAACATCATCATGCCGCCGCGCCCGACCCGCGACGGTGGCGCCATGTCGGCCGCCATCGGTCGCAGCACACCTTTCGGTCGACCGGTGGTGCCTGACGTGTACAGCATCGTGTCGCCCGCGAGCGGATGGTCGAGTTCGTCGGGCGAGCACCCGGCGACGAACTCTTCGAACGGCACGAATCCTTCGATCGGGCCACCGACGGAGATACGCCGCTCGGCGGGCAGCGCGGCGGCCGCGCTCCGCGCGATGTCGGCGAACCGGGCGTGGGCGATGACGATGTCGGCCTCGCAGTTCTCGATGACGTAGGTCGCCTCGTCGATCGACCATCGCCACGACATGGGCGTGCATCGGCGGCCCGACCACGCGCAGCCCCGATAGGCCCACAAGAACTCGACCACGTTCGGCAGGAGCACCGCGACGTTGCCGCGCTGACCGACGCCCGCGCGATCGAGCGCACGCGCGACGCGATTGCCACCCGATTGGATCTCGTCGTTGCAAACGCGCGTGTGGATGACGGACATGGCAGCGACATCGTAGGGTGGCGGCCACCAAAGAGGGGACGAGGACATGGCGAGAGCAATGACCGGGATGACGGCGCTGATCACGGGCGGCGGTGGTGGCATAGGTCGCGCAACGGCAGCAGTGCTGGTGCGCGACGGCGCGCACGTAGTCGTATCCGGGCGCACCGAGTCAAAGCTCGACGCAGTGGTCGCGCGCCATGCGGCCGAAGCCGCGGAGGCCGGTGGCTCGATCCGCAAGTTTGTTTGCGACAACCTCGACGAAGACCAGGTGCGGCGGGCCATCGATTTCACGATCGAGCCCACGGGCCGTCTCGACGCGGCGGTCGCGGTACCGGGCGGTGGCGCGATGAAGCCGGTGCTGCGCATGTCCGTCGACATGCTCGAAGAGATCATGCGGCGCAACATCACCTCGATGTACGTGTTGCTCAAGCACTCGGGGTCGACGATGGTGCGCCAGGGCACCGGCGGTTCGTTCGTCGGTGTGTCGTCGATGCAGGGCATTCAGCCGGCGCCGATGTTCGCCGCATACTGCGCCGCCAAAGCCGGGCTCGAGATGCTGGTGCGCTGCGCGGCCGAAGAGCTCGGTCGCCACAAGATTCGCGTCAATGCCGTACGCCCCGGTCTGACTCGCACCGACGCCACCGTCGGCATGTTCGCCGACGACGCGACCGTCGCCGCCTACATGGAGCAGCAACCCCTCGACCGTGATGGTGAGGCCGAAGACATTGCCGGCGCCATCCGCTACTTCGCCGGCCCCGAGTCCACCTGGACCACCGGCCAATGCCTCACCGTCGACGGCGGCTGTTCACTGCGCCGCTTCCCCGACCTCACGCCACTGCATGTGAAGCGCCTCGGCGACGAACTCGAAAAAGCCGCCCACGGCATCGTCGATTGATGCGGCGTCGTTGACTGACAGGCGGCGCATGCTCCTCGACGGTCCGTACTTCGACGACTTCCGCTCCGGCGAGACGTTGCCGCCCGCGCCTCCGATCACGATCGGCGTCGGCGAGACCGCGCTCTATCAGGCGATCGTCGGTGATCCCTACGCGCTCGCGCTCTCGCGACCGCTCGTCCACGCAGTGACGGGCGATCCGCGCCCGATCGTCAACCCCGCGCTGGCGCTGCACTTCTCGATCGGCCAGAGCACCGTCGCCACCCGACGCGTCGTTGCCAACCTCTTCTACCGCGGCATGATCCTGCGCCGTCCGGTGCGAGTGGGCGAGACCTTGTCGACAACGGTCCAAATCCGCGGACTCAAGGAGACCTCGCGCAAGCCCGACCGTCCGCCGCGCGGCATGGCGCTGCTCGGCATCCACACCATCAGTGATACGGGCGATGTCATCGCCGACTACGAACGGTGCGCGCTCGTGCCGCTTCGCGACCCTGCACCGACCGGACACGCGGATGATCTCGGTGCCGCGCAACGCCCGCTCGAGCTCGCCGACTACGCGCCGTTCGCTCCCATCGAATGGAACCTGCGGCCACTCGGCGCGCCGACCGACTGGCAACTCGACGAGGTCCACGACGACCCGATGCGTGACTCGGTCACCGACGCGCCCGCCCTCGTGCGCCTCACACAGAATCAGGCCGCAGTGCACCGTGATGCCCGCCTCGGCCAACAAGGACGACGACTGGTCTACGGCGGACACACCATCGGCCTGGCGCAGGCTTCGCTCGCACGACTGCTGCCCTCGCTGGCCCACGTCATCGGCTGGCACAGCTGCGACCATGTCGGTCCCGTGTTCGAGGATGACGTGTTGTCGTTCTCGAGTCGACTGACGGCGACGCAGCCACTCGGTGACGGCCGATTGCTGGCGTTCCGTGTGCTCGTGCACGCCGAACGCGAAGGTCTCGAAACACCGACGCCGGTGCTCGACTGGCAGCCGGTGGTGTTTGCGGCGTAGATGTACCCTGGGCGCACACAGGGGGTGGCATATGAGCACCGATTCGCTGACCGAGGTCGACCCGCTCGATCTCGTGTCACCCAAGCGCTACGGGCATTCAGGCCCGCCGCACGCGTTGTGGGGAATGATGCGCCGTCACGATCCGGTGCATTGGTGCGAGCCCGAGGGCTTCGAGAGTTTCTGGGCGATCACGCGGCACTCCGACATCACCGAGATCTCGAGTCAGCCCGACGTGTTCTCCAACGCGCACGGCATCGTCGTGCTCAACGACCAACAGATCGAGGCCCAGGCGCGCAGTGACAATCCGTTGCGCACGATGCGCACCATCATCGAGATGGACCCGCCCGACCATCGCATCTACCGCAAGATCGCCAGCGGATTCTTCACCCCGCGCGGCATCGGCGAACTCGACCAGATCGTCACATCGAGCGCGCGGACGTTGGTCGACTCGCTGGGGAGCGAAGGCGAATGCGACCTCATCGATCGCATCGCGCAACGGCATCCGCTGCGGGTGCTGGCCACGATCTTGGGCATCGATCGTGATGACGAAGAACGGCTGCTGGAGTTGACGCAACAGTTGTTCGCCAGCGACGACCCCGACTACCAGCGCGCCGGCGACGACCGCACCGAAGCGAGCAAACAGGTCGGCCTCGAGTTCTACGCGATGTTCGATCGCATCATCACCGACCGCCGGGCGCACCCGCGCGACGACCTCGCCACGCTGCTCGCCAGCACCACGCTGCCGGGCGGCGAACCAATGGGCGCGCTCGAGACGTTCGGCTACTACCTCATCGTGTTCACCGCCGGTCACGACACCACCCGCAACGCACTTGCGGGTGCGCTCGCGGCGTTCGTCGAGCATCCCGCCGAACTCCGCAAGGTCGCGGCCGACGCCGCACTCACGAAGCCCGCGGTCGAAGAGATCATCCGATGGACGACGCCCGTCAACTACATGAAGCGCACCGCGCTCCGCGATGCCGAGGTGCGGGGCCGCACGATCCGCGAAGGCGAACGACTGGTGCTCTTCTATGCGTCGGCCAATCGTGACGAGGAGATCTTCGAACGGCCGTCCACCTTCGACGTGACCCGCCACCCCAACAAGCACCTCGGTTTCGGCTGGGCCGAGCACTTCTGCCTCGGCGCACACCTCGCCCGCGCGAGCACCCACGCGCTGGTGCACGAGTTGGCCAGTCGCGTCGAGTCACTCGAATTCGCGGGCCCCGTCACCCAAACCGAATCGAGCTTCGTCGTCGGGTTGAAGTCGCTGCCCGTGCGCTACCGCATCCGTCCCGCGAGTTGAGTCTGCGGCCTAGGCGACGACGGCATCGTCGCGCAACCGAGCGATCTCGGTCATCGAGAGGCCCAGCACGTCCGCGAGGATCTCGTCGGTGTGCTGACCAAGCAAAGGGGCGGGGGTGGCCGCGACGCGTCCGATCGCGGGTTCGAGCGGATGCCCGGCCGCGAGGATGTTGCCGATACCGGGCTGATCGATCGCCGAGAACAGTGGATTGGCCGTCGAGCAGCGCGGGTCGTCGCTGACCAGTTGCAGGAACGACTGGTAGGGCCCCCAACAAACGCCGCGCTCGTCGAAGGCCGCGCGGATCTCGGCGAACGAACGCGCCGCGCACCACTCGGCGAAGAGCGGATCGAGTTCGTCGCGCGCGAGGTAACGATCGCCTTCGACCGCGAAGTCGAGGCCGCGGCGCGTCGCAATGGCGCGCACGTCGTCGCCGAGACCGGTGGCCTCGAGCAAGCTCTTCCACTGGCTCATTGTCACGGCGACGACGATCACGCGACGGCCGTCGCGAGTGGCGAAGTCACGGCCGAACGCGCCGTAGAGGTCATTGCCGATGCGCGGGCGCTCGCTGCCGTTGATCTGGGCTTCGGCGATGTGCCCGAGGGCGGACACGGCCCACAGCGCCACGTCCGAGAGCGCGAGTGTCATGAATTGGCCGTCGCCGGTGCGATCGCGATGACGCAACGCAGCGACAACGCCGAGCGCCGCTTGTTGGCCACAAAGGAAGTCCCATGCGGGGAATACGTGGTTTACCGGGTCGGGGGAATCGACGGGGCCGGTGACCGCCGGATAGCCCACGGCACAGTTCACCGTGTAGTCGAGCGCGGTCGAGCCGTCGTGATTGCCCAACACGTTCAGCATGATCAGGTCGGCCCGCCGTTCACGGAGCCGGTCGTAGGCCATCCAGCCCGCCGCGGGGAAGTTCGTGAGGAACACGCCGTTGTCGGGGCCGGGCGCGCCGATCAACTCGGCCAGCAACTCGCGCCCCCGCGGCGACCGCAGGTCGACCGCGATCGAACGCTTGCCCTTGTTCAGTCCGGCCCAATAAAGGCTGGCGCCCGCGGCCGTCAGCGGCCACCGCTGGTAGTCGAGGCCACCACCGATCTGATCGAAACGGATCACGTCCGCGCCGAGCTGCGCCAGCGTCATCCCACCCGACGGCGCGGCAACGAACGCCGAGCCCTCGACCACTCGCACTCCCGAAAGCAACCCGCTGGCCATGCGCTCCCCCGGTTCGGTTGGTCACGACGGCCCTATACGACCCTAAATACCCAACCGAACAGAAATCGTTGCGAAGTCCGTGGCGACACTCCATCCTTGACCCCATGACTGGTCCGAGCTTCGAAGCCCGCCCGTGGGGTTCTTTCACCGTCCTCGACGACGCAATGACGCACAAGGTGAAGTCGCTCACCGTCAACCCCGGCCACCGGTTGAGCTATCAGCGACACCAGCGAAGGGCCGAGCACTGGTTCATCGTCGCCGGCACCGCCACCGTGACCATCGACGACACCGAGCACACCGTGGCGCGGGGCGAGTACATCGACATCCCGACCATGGCGTGGCACCGCATCGAGAACCGCGGTGAAACCGATTTGGTCTTCGTCGAGGTGCAACACGGGTCGTACTTCGGCGAGGACGACATCGAACGCCGCTCCGACGACTACGGCCGGGCGTAACTCGAGAAGGCGGGCCCGAGCGGCCCTTTGAGCGAGAAGCCGGGCCCGAGCGGCCCTTTGCGCGAGAAGCCGGGCCCGGGCGGCCCTTTGCGCGCGCCGGTTGTGCGAGGCCGATGCGAGCGGGTGCTAGCGACGCGCAAGGGGGCTGCTGGCGCGCTTTCGGATACTCGTGCCTCCAAGCACGCCGGCCGCCCTGCGGGGTGACCGTCCGGCCGCGACCCAGGAGGCCATGATGACCACGACCGCAACAACCCAATTTCCCGGCTCGTCCCCCCGCCGAATCCGACGCACGGTGATTGCTGCGCTCGCTGCCGGAGCGCTGATCGTGTCGAGCGGGTTCGCCGTCAACCGAATCGTCGGCGACCCCTCGACGGTCGCGGTCCAGACTCCGAACATCGCGCGTCTCGAGGTCGCGGTCGCCAGCCCGTCTGCAGTGCCAGCCGCCGACGTCTGCAGCGGTGGGCTCGCGTGGGCGTGCACCTACGCCCAACTCCCGACCGTCGTGACTACGGCCGACGTCTGCAGCGGTGGGCTCGCCTGGGCGTGCACCTTCACGGTGCAACATTAACGAGTTGAGCGCGGCCTCCATCGTCGCCAGCGGCGCCGCGGACGGTCAACCACGGCGAAGGCTCGGGCGTAGCCTCGGGCGTGTGCCCCCTGTCGTCAGATTCGGTGTCTTGGGCGCGCTGGATGTACAGCGCGACGGCGCGACAGTTGCTGTCGGTTCGCTGAATCAGCGTCGTTTGCTTTCTGCGCTGCTGGTCCATTCGGGCGCGGTTGTCTCCGCGGATCGACTCGCTGACATCGTCTGGTCGGGAGCTCCGCCGCCGTCCGCAGGGGCAAGTTTGCAGACCTATGTCTCGCGGCTGCGAGCCCTGTTGGGCCCTGACGTCATCGTCACCAGGCCACCCGGGTACTTGCTCGACGCAGCGTGGGTCGATGCCCACGAGTTCGAGCGCTTGTTGCGAGAGCAATCACCGGAAGAGGCAATCGCTTTGTGGCGCGGCCGGCCGTTCGCTGAGTTCGCGGACGACGAGTGGGCACGGCCGACGGTGGTGCGGTTGGAGGAGTTGCACGCGACGGCGCGTGAGCTCCAGGTCGAGGCGCTCTTGGGATCCGCTCGTGTCGATGCGGCGGTTGCGGCAGCAGAGGCGTTGTGTGAGTCGGAGCCGTTTCGTGAGCGTGCACACGGCTTGTTGATGCAGGCGCTGGCCCGGCAGGGCCGCGCCGCCGAGGCGCTGCGGGCGTTCGACAGGTTTCGCGGGTTCTTGGTGCAAGAGACGGGTCTGGAGCCATCACCGTCGTTGGCGGAGCTACAGCGGGCGGTGCTCGCGCAAGACGCGCACATGTCACCGAGTAGCCGAGACTCGCGTTCGGGCAACCTTCCGGTGCAACACAGCTCGTTTGTGGGCCGTGCTCGCGAGGTCGCCGATCTTGCGACGTTGTTGCGCGACGCGCGGATCGTGACGTTGACCGGAGTCGGTGGCGTCGGCAAGACGCGCCTGGCGATTGCGGCGGCGGCGGAGGTGTTGTCGCGCTTCGACGGCGGTGCGTGGTTGGTGCAGCTGGCCACCGTCCGCGACCCGAAGGTCGTCGTCGACGCTATCGCGGCAGTGTTCGGCGTGACGCGACATCCGGAAGCGGACCTCATCGAGACATTGGCTGGATTCTTGCGCCCGAAGGAACTGTTGGTGGTGCTCGACAACTGTGAGCATCTCCTGGGTCCGGTTGTGGACTTGGTCCGCGCCTTGGAGGGTTCGTGCCCGAGGCTGGTGGTGCTGGCAACGAGCCGAGAAGGGTTGGGTATCGCGGGTGAACGCATCGTGGCCGTGGGGTCGCTTGCTCTGCCATCTTCGAGTGATCGCGACGCGGTGCTGCTCAGCGACGCGGCGCGGCTGTTCGTGGACCGTGCGGTGGCGGTGAAGTCGGACTTCGCGGTGACCGACGCGAACGCGGGAGCGATCGCCGAAATCGTCACGCGTTTGGATGGGATCCCATTGGCGTTGGAGTTGGCGGCGGCTCGTGTCCCGGTGTTGAGCCCGAAGCAGCTCGCGCAGCGTCTCGATCAACGGTTTCGGGTGCTCGCGGGGGGCGAGCGGGGCGCGATCGAACGTCACGCGACTCTACGCGCCGCGATCGACTGGTCGTATGACCTGCTTGCCCTCGATCAGCAACTGCTGCTGGCCCGACTCTCGGTCTTCGTGGGCGGGTGCATTCTCGAGGCAGTCGAAGGAGTCTGCTCCGACAGCAGGATCGACGAGGTCGAGGTGCTCGACCTTCTCTCCGCGCTGGTCGCCCGTTCGCTGGTGATTGTTGACGACGGGCCCTCGGGGGAACGTCGTTACCGACTATTGGAAACGATCCGCCAGTACGCCGAGGAGAAGCTGGAGACCGCGGAGCAAGCCGAATTGCGTGACCGCCACGCCGGCTTTTATGTCGAAGTCGCGGAGAGCGCTTCGACCGGTTTACGGGGCCCGGACCAGCTGTACTGGCTCGGGCAGGTCGAACCCGAGATCGAGAACCTCAGGACCGCAATGGCATGGGCGATCTCGCACGATCGCGCAGTCCTCGCCGAACGCTTCCTGTGGGCCGCGGCGGAAACAGAGCGCGGCACATTCCCGTCGACTTTGCTGGGCGACGCCGAAGCGGTGCTCGAGATTCCCAGCATCGGCGATATCCCGCGCTACTCGTTTGCGGTGATGGCGTGCGCCTTGGCAGCTTGCGTCCATGGCCTGTTCAACCGGGCCGAACATCTCTGTGAACAAGCGCTCCGGCAGGCACACGAGCCCACGAGCGAGGTCGAGGCCTGGGCGGCGGCCGTGCGCGCCCAGGTTGCCATCGCGACCGGCGACTTTGGCCGTGCGGTCGAGCAGCAAGCGCGAGCTGCGAGAACTTTCCGCCGCTTCAGTAGCCCGTATCATCTCGTACGCGCGCTCAACATCCTTGCCGCGTTCCGAATGGGCAGCGGCGACCTCGCCACCGCGACCAACGACGCGCGAGAAGCAATCGCGATCGCCCGCCGCACGGGCAACCCCGGTTTGATGAGCAGCGCGCTCGCCGGGCTGGCGTACGTTCTCACCGACGCCGACTCACAAAGCTGCCGCGAGTTGGTGGCCGAGAGCCTGGAACTAACCGAGAAACTCGGTTCCATCGCGATCGACGAGCAAGCAACCAACTTGAACCTCGTGACACTGGCCAGACTCGGTGAACGCGACCAAGTCCTCAGACTGTCGGCCGTTGCTCTCGAGCGCGGATTCACGTCCATCATCCGACTCAGCGTCTGCCTCGAGGCGATCGCTACGGTGCTCGCCGACGAAGCGCCCAGCGCCGCCGCCATGCTGCACGGACAAGTCGACGCGCTCTACCCCAATATCGCTCGCAGGATGCAGGTACATGTCAAGCTGCGTCAACGCTCGATAGCAGCTATCGAGGCCCAACTCGGCGCGGGACGGCTCAACGAATTCCGCGTGCAGGGCGCCGCCCTCAGAAAAGACGAAGCCGCCGCATACGCACTCGATGCGATCGCCCGCGTACTGGAAGCACACGGCACCTGAACCGGCTATCACCGCGACGGCCGGACCCAAACAGGCGCGCGGACCGCGCACGCGACAGACTGTCGCCCGTCAACACGACGAACGAAGGGGGCGACGGACAATGGTCCTGTCGATGATGCGGTTCAACATGATTGCGCCTGGGGTCGACCCGGCGCATCACAGTGCCATGCACAAAGAGATGCTCGACATGGCCGAGTACGGAGAGAAGAACGGCTTCTCGATCATCAGCACCGAAGAACACCACGGCGCCGACAATGGTTGGAGCCCCTGCCCCAAGATCTTCGCCGCATCGATCTTCGGTCGCACCAAGAACATGATGGTGACCTTCTCGGCGATCCTCTTGCCGCTGCACGATCCGTTGCGCATGGCCGAGGATCTCGCCGTCCTCGATCTCATCAGTGGCGGGCGCACCATCACGATCTTCGGCATGGGCTACCGCCCCGAAGAATACGAAATGGCCGGGGTCAGCTGGAAAGACCGCGGCAAGGTGATGGACGAGTGTGTCGACGCGGTGCTCAAGGCGTGGACGGGCGAGCCGTTCGAGTTCCGCGGCCGCACGGTGCGAGTAACCCCCAGACCCTTCACACAGCCGCACCCGATCTTGATGCTGGGCGGCACTTCCAAACCCGCGGTGCGCCGCGCGGCCCGATTCGGGCTTCCCATCTCGCTCGCCGCCAACATGCCCGAACTCGAAGCCGTCTACAACGAAGAGTGCGCGAAGCACGGCACGCAGGGCTTCATCTCGATGCCGCCGTCGGGCTTCCACCACACCTGGGTCGCAGACGATCCCGACGCCGCGTGGGACGAGATCGGCAAGTACCTCTTGCACGAAGCGATGACCTACGGCGCGTGGCAAACCCCCGACATCCGCTCCGCCGTGCACTCGCATGCTTCGACGCCGGCCGAACTGCGCGCCGAAGGCATCTACCGCATCATGACTCCCGCCGAATCCATCGCCGAGCTCAAGGGCATGGGCGAAGGCGCGGCCGCGGGCCTTCACCCGTTCTGCGGTGGCATGCCGATCGACACGGCGTGGAAGTACCTGTCGAACTACGTTGAGAAGGTCTTGGGCAAGCTCACGACAACGTCGTGATACAGAAATCGTGAGACACAGATCGTGAAGCAGGGAGAAGTCATGTCACGATTCAAGAAGAAAGTCGCGATCGTCACCGGTGCCGCGTCGGGCATCGGCAAGGCAACCGCGTTGCGCCTCGCGTCCGAAGGTGCGACCGTCGCGTGCGTCGACGTCAATGCCAAGGGCGTCCGCCAGACCGTCAAGGCGATCGAAGCGGCCAAGGGCAACGCCAAGGCCTACACCTGCAACCTGCTCGACATTGCGTCGATCACGAAGACGGTCAAGGCCGTCGTGCGCGACTTCGGTCGCATCGATGTGTTGTGCAACATCGCGGGGCTCGGCCATTTCGCCACCGATGAGGACGAGACCATCGAGGGATGGAACCGAGTCATCGGGGTCAACCTCACCGGAACCTATTGGATGTCCAAGATGGCGCTCCCCCATCTGCTCGCGACCAGGGGGGCCATCGTCAACACCGCCTCGACCGCGGGCACGCATGCCCAACCGTGGAGCTCGGCTTATTCGGCGTCGAAGGGCGGCGTGATCGCGCTCACCCAGACCATGGCCGTGTCCAACGGTCTGCAAGGGGTACGGGTCAACTGTGTCGCACCGGGTGGCGTCGAGACGCCCATCACCGAACAATTCACCCCGCCCGAGGGTGTCGACGTGTCGATCATGACTCGCATCATGCCGTTCGAGCGCTTCGGTAGCCCCGACGAGCTCGCCGCCGCATTCGCGTTCCTGGCTTCGAGCGAGGCCAGCTACATCAACGGCATCACGATCCGGGTCGACGGCGCAATGAAGGCCTGACCTCCCGTTCTTCGCGCAAGCGCTCATCACACGGGTGCGGGGTAAGATCTCCGAAACGAGGTTTTACGGGGGCCGACCATGTTCGACGTCATCATCCGCAACGGCGAGGTCATCGACGGGACCGGCGCCACCCGCTTCCGCGCCGACGTCGGTATCAAAGACGGTCGCATCGTGCAGATCGGTCGCATCGACGGTGACGCCGCGACGGTGATCGACGCGACTGGCAAGGTCGTGTGCCCCGGGTTCGTCGACGTGCACACGCACTTCGACGCGCAGGTGTTCTGGGATGACGCATTGACGCCATCACCGTTGCACGGCGTGACGACTGCGTTCGCCGGCAACTGTGGCTTCACCATCGCGCCGTTGTCCGACGATCCATCCGACGCCGAGTACCTCCTCAACATGTTGGCGCGTGTCGAAGGCATGCCCGTCGAGGCGTTGCGCCAAGGTGTGCCGTGGAACTGGAAGACGACCGCCGAGTACTTCGACCGCATCGACGGACACCTCGGCATCAACCTCGGGTTGTCGGTCGGCCACTCGGCGATCCGCCGCGTCGTGATGGGCGCCGAGTCGACTCAGCGCGAGTCGAGCCCCGAAGAGCTCGAGCAGATGAAGCAACTGCTGCGCGATGGTCTCGCGGCCGGCGGCCTCGGCTTCACGTCGTCCTACGCTCGCACGCACAACGACAGCGACGGCCGCATGGTGCCGTCGCGCTATGCGAGCACCGCCGAGCTGGTCGAGCTGGCGCGCGTCTGTGGTGAGTTCGACGGCACGTCGATCGAAGTCATCCCACAGGTCGGCCCCCGCTTCGATCAGTGGGCCGTAGATCTGATGACCGACATGTCGGTCGCGGCGCAGCGCGCCGTCAACTGGAACGTGATGTCGGTCAATCAGGGCAACCTCGACGACTGCCTCGGCAAGTTGTCGGCCAGTGACTACGCCGCCAAGAAGGGCGGCAAGGTCGTTGCGCTGACGATTCCGATCAGCTTCGGTGTGCGGCTCTCCTTC
This sequence comes from Acidimicrobiales bacterium, assembly GCA_039934635.1. Taxonomy (GTDB): domain Bacteria; phylum Actinomycetota; class Acidimicrobiia; order Acidimicrobiales; family WLNW01; genus DATLFA01. Next base: position 90,159 of record JBDTLT010000002.1, on the reverse strand, counting down.
GCCAGTGGCTTCGTGCTCGACGCCATGCCCGAATGGGAAGGCCCCATGCTCGCCTCGCGCGACGAGAAGATGAAGCTGTTCCGCGACAAGTCGGCCCGCAACGCGCTCAACGCCCGCGCGCAGCAGGCTGACAACCCCATGCGCGCGGTCGCCAATTGGGACAACAAGATCATCTTCGACGTGATGGCGCCCGAAAACGAGCAATACCGCGGCCGTATGGTCGGCGAGATCGCCAAGGATCAAGGGCGCGACGCGTGGGACGTCTTGTGCGACATCGCGGTCGCCGACGAGCTCAACACCAGCTTCGGTTCGCCGACCCCACCCGAGAGCACCGAAGACTGGAAAGCTCGGGTGCAGGTATGGCGCGACAAGCGAGCGGTGATCGGGGCATCCGATGCCGGTGCGCATCTCGACCTGCTCGCCTCGTTCAACTACGTGACCGGCATGCTGCAGCGCGCCGTGCGCGAAAACGAGATCCTGCCGCTCGAAGAGGCCATCCATCTGATGACCGACGTGCAGGCCAAGCTCTACGGCCTCAAGCAGCGGGGGCAGGTCAAAGAGGGCTGGCACGCCGATGTCGTCGTCCTCGACCCGGCCACCATCGGCACCGACGATGTCGCGATGCGCTTCGACCTGCCGGGCGGCGCAGGGCGCCTCTATGCCGACAGCCACGGCATCGAACACGTCTTCGTCAACGGCCGCGCCATCGTGCGCAACGGGGAACTCACCGCCGAGCGCGGGGGCACGCTGATCCGTTCCGGTCGCGACACCGAGACCGCCGCACTCGTCTAACTGTCGGCGATATCCTGTCGCCGTCCTACCCAGGTCCGAGGAGATTCCCTATGCCCGCGCCCGAAGCCGTCATCGTCAGCACCGCCCGCACACCCATCGGGCGCGCCGGTAAGGGCTCGTTCATCGACGTCCGCCCCGACGACATGTCCGCGTTCATCATCAGCGATGTGCTCGGCAAGATCGGGCTCGACGGCAACCTGGTCGAAGACATCATCTGGGGCTGTGCCCAGCCGGCCGGCGAAGCGGGCACCAACATCGGGCGCGCCGCCGGCATCCTCGCCGGCCTCGACGTCCCCGGCACGACCGTCAACCGTTACTGCTCGTCGTCGCTGCAGACCATTCGCATGGCGTCGCACGCCATTCGCGCCGGCGAAGGCGACGTGTTCATCGCCGGCGGCGTCGAAGCAGTGAGCCGGTTCGGCAATGGCGCGGCCGACCGCGGACCGCACAACGAACGTTTCGCCGAGGCCGAAGAACGCAGCGCCGGCCGCGCCACGGGCAAAGGCGGCCGCTGGAAGGCGCCGCAGGGACTGCCCGACATCTACATCGCGATGGGCCAGACCGCGGAGAACGTCGCCGAGTACAAGAAGGTCAGCCGCGAGCGCCAGGACGAGTTCGCGGCCACCTCGCAAAACCGCGCCGAGAAAGCCATTGCCCGCGGCTTCTTCGAGCGGGAGATCACGCCCTACAAGTTGGCCAACGGGACGATCGTTTCCAAGGACGACTGCCCACGCGCCGGCACCACTGTCGAGGCGCTTTCCGGGCTCAAGCCGGTGTTCAAGCCGAACGGCACCGTCACCGCCGGCAATGCGTGCCCCCTCAATGACGGCGCGGCGGCAGTCGTCGTGATGTCGGCCAAGAAGGCGCAAGCGCTTGGCCTGAAGCCACTGGCCAAGATCATCAGCTCCGGCGTCACCGCGCTCAGCCCCGAGATCATGGGCCTCGGCCCGATCGAGGCGATCAAGCAGGCGCTCAAGCGATCCAAAGTCGGGCGGTCACGGCTCACGATCAACGACATCGACCTCTTCGAGATCAACGAAGCATTCGCGGCACAGGTCGTGCCGTCGGCCGACGCCCTCAAGATCCCGTACGAAAAACTCAACGTCAACGGCGGCGCAATTGCGCTCGGTCACCCGTTCGGGATGACCGGTGCCCGCATCATGACGACGCTGATCAACGGTCTCGAAGACGCGGACAAAGAGTTCGGCGTCGAGTCGATGTGCGTCGGCGGCGGCCAGGGCATGGCCATGGTGATTCAGCGCTTGCGCTAACCGGTGCGGCTCGGCAGTGCCGGTCCCTCGCGTTCTGCCACGCCTGCTCATTCTCCGGTGACGAAATGACGGCAGTGCGGGTCCCTCGCGTTCTGCGTCCGGTCCGCTGGTCACGCCAATCTGGTTCCGGCGCGTCTCAGATCGAAGCGCACCGACCTCATCAATTCCTAATCTGACCCCTTCCGCCTCAGTCCTCGGTTCTGGCTGTCGAACGTCGCAATATGTACGACGTTCGACAGCGAGAACCAGGCATCAGTTCGCCCGCCGCCCTGGGCAACCTCGCGCTGTTGCGCCTGCGATTCACAACTGGCGCTCGGGCGCAGTCGGGACGTCCCCGCGGGGACGTCCCTGCCGCAAACTCAGCTGGGCATCGTGCCCGTCGGAGGAGTCGCGTCGCCCTCGGGCGGCACAACCGTGGTGGCCGCAGGAGTGGTCGGCGCCGCGGTGGTGGGCCCGGGTTCGGTCGACACCGCTTCGGCGGCAACGTCCGTCGCGTCGGCTTCGCCTTCTTTGGCGGTCTTGTCGAGCTTGGACGCGAGGTTGTCGACCTTTTCGAGCTTGTCGTGGTACTTGCCACCGGTCTTCTTGTCGATCTTGTCGGTGGCCTTGTCGACGCCACTGGCGATCTTGTCGCCCGACTTCTCGGCGACGACCTTCGCCTTGCCGGCAATCTTGCCGAGATTGTCCTTGAGGCTCATTTTTGCTCCTTCTGCGGGGGTTGGGAGTTCCTTGGAGCCTAACGCGGCTCCTCCGGCGACCGCTCGGGACCAAAGTCCTCGCTCGGCGTAGGCTTTCGGCGCATACAAGGAGTTGATGGTGGACATACCCAAGGGCAGCTTGTTCCTCGGCGACAAGATCAATCCGGCGGACCACAAGCGCGCCAACGATCTCGTCATGTACGAAGCGGCCAACCTGACGACGCACGGCGTGATCGTCGGCATGACCGGTTCGGGCAAGACGGGTCTCGGCATCGTGTTGCTCGAGGAATGCCTGCTGCAGGGCATCCCCGCGTTGATCATCGATCCCAAGGGCGACATGGGCAACCTGTTACTGGCCTTCCCCGATCAAAAGCCTGAGAGCTTCCGGCCCTACGTACTCGAGTCCGACGCCAAGAAGGAGGGCCGCACCCTCGACGAGCACGCCGCGGTCGTCGCCAAACAGTGGGCCGACGGCCAAGCCGCGTGGGACATGACCGCCGATCGCATCCGCGCCCTGCACGACGCCGCCAACTTCACCATCTACACGCCAGGGTCGAACACGGGCATCCCACTCAACATCGTGGGCGACATGCGCCGGCCGGGTGCCAATGTCGACGACGAAGTGCTACAAGACGAGATCGACGGTCTCGTGTCGAGTCTGTTGAACCTCGTCGACATCGAGAGTGACCCGCTGTCGGGACGCGAGCACATCCTGCTGTCCAACCTCGTCGCCAACGCGTGGCGCAACCACGCCGACCTCGACCTCGCCGCGCTGGTGGCACAAGTGCAGCAGCCACCGATGCGCAAGCTCGGCGTCATCGACCTCGACACGTTCTTCCCGGAGAAAGACCGCCTCGGCTTGGCGATGAGGCTGAACGGTCTCATCGCGTCCCCTGCGTTCGCGAGCTGGGCGCGCGGCGTGCCGCTCGACATCGATTCGCTGCTGTACACCGACGGCAAGCCCAACGCGGCCATCATCGAGATTGCGCACCTGTCCGATCAAGAGCGCCAGTTCGTCGTGACCCTCGTGTTGTCCAAGCTCGTCACGTGGATGCGCCAGCAGTCGGGTACACCCGATCTCCGTGTCATCGTCTACATGGACGAGGTTTTCGGTTTCGTTCCTCCGACGGCCACGCCACCGGCCAAGAAGCCGATCCTCACCATCTTCAAACAGGCGCGCGCCTTCGGCATCGGCATGGTGTTGGCGACACAAAATCCCGTCGACATCGACTACAAGGCGATCGCCAACGCCGGCACGTGGATGATCGGTCGCCTGCAGACCGAACGGGACAAAGCGCGGCTGATGGAGGGACTCAAAGACGCCGCGGGCGCGACCGACATGGAAACCATCGATAGCACCATCTCGGGTCTGGCGAAGCGCGAATTCGTGTTGCACTCGGCCAAGGCCAACAAGCCGCTCACGTTCACCAGTCGATGGGCGCTGTCCTATCTGCCCGGTCCGCTGTCACGCGAGCAGATCACCACGCTGATGGCCGACTCACCGCTGCGTCAGCAGAGCGCGGCCCGGCCGACCGACGTCGCCGGCGCCGCAGCCCGCGACAGCCAACCCGCGGCCTCGATGGCCGCGCCCGCCGCCGCGCTGGCCGACGACGAAAGCTCGCTGGCGCCGACGATCGCCGACGGCGTCCCCGTCTACCACCTCGACCCCGCCGCCGCGTGGGCCGCCGAAGTCGGCGCCCGCTCGGGCAGCAAGCGGCTCGTGGCCGCGGTAGTCGCTCGGGTCAAGCTGCTCTTCGACGACGAAAAGGCCGACGTACGGGAGCAGCAAGAGTGGGAAGCGGTCTTCTTCCCGCTCGACGGCGCGCTCGACGCGAGCGAGGCCCGCCACGTCGACTACGACGATCGCGACTTCCGCTCGACGCCACCCGACGGGGCGGTCTATGTGCTGCCCGACGCCGAGCTCAAGTCGAAGACCTACTTCGCGAAGGCGAAGACCGAACTGCAAGATCATCTCTATCGCACGATGACCGTCGAGGTGTTCAAGAACAGCGAACTCAAGTTGTTCTCACGCATCGGTGAATCGAAACAAGACTTCGAGACGCGCTGTGGCCAGGTCGCCGATGACCTGACCGACAAAGACGCCGACAAGTTGCGCAAGACCATGGCCGACAAGATCGATCGCATCAAAGACGCCATCGACAAGGCCGAGGACAAGGTGCGCGAAGTCCATTCCGACAAGAAAAAGCGCGGTCTCGACGCGGTCGTCTCCGCCGCCGGCGGCATCCTCGGCTCGTTCCTCGGCGGTCGCAAGAGCACCAAGAGTGTGCTCGGCACCGTGACTCGCACGATGGGCAAAGAGCGCATGCGCGAGCAGGCGGGCGAACGGCTCGAGACCGCCAAGAATCGCCTCGAAGGCCAACACGAAGAGCTGGCCGATCTCGAGCAAGAGCTCACCGACAAGCTCCAGGCGATCACCGACGACTGGGACCGCAAGGCCGCGCAAGTCGAGTCGCTCAGCATCGAACTTGAAAAGACCGACATCACCGTTGACGAGATCGCGGTGGTGTGGATACCGACCGAATGAGGGTGGCCCATGTCAATTCACGACTACACCTATGCGCCGAGCGACCGGCTACTCCCCGACCCGGATCCGCGGCCCGCTGAGTACACGATCATCTCCGTCGACGATCACCTCGTCGAACCGCCGTGGCTCTTCGAAGGACGACTGCCGAAGAAGTTTCAAGACGACGCGCCCAAGATCGTCGAGACCCCCGAAGGTCATCAGCAGTGGCACTTCGACGGCAAGGTCTTCGCGCAGATGGGCTTCAACGCGCTTGTCGGCCGGGTCGACCGTGACGACTTCACGTTCGAGCCGGCGCGCTTCGACGACATGCGGCAGGGGTGCTTCGACATCAACGCCCGCGTGCGCGACATGGACATCGTCGGCATCTGGGCCTCCATCTGCTTCCCGTCGCAGATCACCGGTTTCTGCGGGCGCATCTACTCTGATGCCAGTGACCCCGCGCTCGGCTTGGCCGTCACTCGGGCGTTCAACGACTGGATCAACGACGAGTGGTGGGGCACGTATCCCGAACGCATCGTGCCGATGGGCATCACCTTCCTGCGCGACGCGCACGAAGCCGCCGCCGAGATCCGGCGCAATGCCGAGCGTGGGTTCGTCGCAGTGTCGTTGCCCGAGCAGCCCTACATGGCCGGGCTGCCGTCGATCCACGACCACGAGTATTGGGATCCGATCCTGCGCGCCTGTGTCGAGACCGACACCATCATCTGCCTGCACATCGGCTCGGCGGGACAACTGCTGCCGCGCGATCCGGCGGCGCCCGCGGGCGCAGGGTCCGGCGCGACGCTGTTCCAAGTGCAGTCGTTGATCGCCTGTTGCGAATGGCTCTGGGCGGGCGTACCGCTTCGCTACCCGTCGATCAAGATCGCGATGTCCGAGGGCGGCATCGGGTGGGTGCCGATGGTCATGGACCGCCTCGACTTCATGATGTCGCAGTCGGGTCACGGTCGCACCGTGTGGAAGCAAATGGCGGGCGACGTGTTGCCGTCCGAGATTCTCGGTCGCAACTTCTGGTTCTGCACGATCGACGACCCGACCACCATCGAAGTGCGCGACCGCATCGGCGTCGACCACATCATGCTCGAGTCCGACTACCCGCACGCCGATTCGACATGGCCCGACACGCAGGACTTCGCCCGCCGCACGTTGGGCAAGCTGCCGCCCGACGAGATCGCCAAGATTACGCATCTCAACGCGGCCGCGCTGTTCCGCCACCCGTTGCCGGGCACAACCCGCTGATGGCCGCGAGCCAGTTGCAAAGCGCGGAGGCACGGCGTTAGCGTCGGCCCCGCAAACAATCGAATCGGGGAGCTCGGGGCACCGGGCTGAGAGGACGGCTACCGCCGTCGACCCGTGAACCTGATCTGGGTAATGCCAGCGGAGGAAATCATGATGGTGCGTCGCCCTCTCGTCGCCTTTCTCGCCACCTGCTTCGTCGCGCTCGCGTTGACGGCGTGTGGTGACGACTCGTCGTCTGCGGGCGCGAAATGCTTCGACAAACCGACCACCCCCGCCATCGCCTCCGATGTCGCCAAAACCGCTACAAAAGGTACGTCGATCACGCTCGTCACCCATGATTCGTTTGCACTGTCGGACGGCACGCTCGAGAAGTTCACCGCCCAGACCGGCATCGAGGTCAAGCTGCTCAAGAGCGATGACGCCGGCGCGATGGTGAGCCAAGCGGTGATCACCACGGGCAAACCGACGGCCGACGTGATGTTCGGCATCGACAACACGTTCTTGTGCAAAGCCCTCGAAGCCAACGTGTTCCAGAGCTACGAATCGCCGGCGCTGGCAAACGTCGCAAAGGACCTGCAACTCGACCCGTACCACCGCGTGACGCCGATGGACATCGGTGACGTCTGTGTCAACTACTGGAAGGACTCCTTCGCGTCGGGCAAGGCACCGGCATCGTTCGATGACCTGACCAAGCCCGAATTCAAGAACCAGTTCGTCACCGAACACCCCGACACCTCGTCACCTGGCTTCGCGTTCTTGCTCGCGACGATCGCAAAGTACGGCGACAAGGGTTGGGAGAGCTACTGGCGCAAGTTGCGCGACAACGGTGTCGCGATCGCGAACGGCTGGACCGAGGCCTACAGCGAACAGTTCAAGTCGGGCGGTGGTGACAAGTCGATCGTCACGTCGTACGCGTCGAGCCCCGCGGCCGAGGTTGTGTTCTCCGAAGGCAAGCTGACCGAACCGCCCACGGGCTTGATCAACGAGACGTGCTTCCGTCAGATCGAGTTCGCCGGGGTGTTACGCGGCAGTGCGCATCCCGAAGCGGCGGCCGCGCTCGTCGACTTCTTGTTGTCGGACACCGTGCAGAGCGACATCCCGCTGAACATGTTCGTCTTCCCCGCGAGCAAGACGGCAGCAGTGCCCGCCGAGTTTTCGAAGCACGCCAAGCTGGTCGACAAACCACTCACGCTCGATCCGGCCACCATCGAAGCCAATCGGATCGACTGGACCGAGCGATGGGCAAAGGTCGCGCTGCGTTGACGACGCGTGGCAACGTGCCGCGCGGACCACAGTCGCGAGTCGCGCGCCTCGCGATGGTGGCGGTGCCGCTCTGCTTCTTCGCAATCTTCTTCGCGTATCCGGTCGCCACCATCCTCGACCGCGGACTCGGCCGGCGCGGGCGGCACAACATCGCTGATCTCTTCACCGACGGCCAGTTGCGATCGGTGCTGTGGTTCACCTTGTGGCAAGCCGTCGTGTCGACGCTGCTGACGCTGGCGGTGGGCCTACCGGCGGCACGGGCGCTGGCGCGCTATCGCTTCACCGGCAAGGCCATCGTGCGGGCGCTGGTCGTGGTGCCGTTCGCGCTGCCGACAGTCGTCATCGGTGGCGCCATCAACGCACTGATCGATCGGTTCGGCCTCGACGACGGGCCAGTGCGGCTCTACCACACCACCTGGGCGATCCTCCTCGCGCACGTCATCTTCAACGTCGCAGTGATCGTGCGCGTCGTCGGCGGCTATTGGGCGTTGCTCGACGACCGAGTCGACGAGAGCGCGCAGATGCTCGGCGCATCGCGCTGGCGCGTGTTCGTCGAGATCGATCTGCCGCGGCTACGCCCGGCCATCACTGCTGCGTGCGCGATCGTGTTCCTCTTCTGTTTCACGTCGTTCGGCGTCATTTTGTTGCTCGGTGGTCCGCGACAGGCAACCATCGAGTCCGAGATCTGGCGCTATGCCGTGCAGCGCACCGACTTCCATACCGCCGCGTTGTTGTCCGCCTTCCAACTCGGGGCAGTGATCGCAATGGTCGCTGCCGCAACGCTGCTCGAACGACGCATCGGGCGCCTCACGGGACATGGCCGGGTTGCGGCACCCCGCCGCCTTTCGACGTCCCGCGAACGTGCAAGGGCCGCAGCGTCGTTGGCCCCCACGGTGGTGCTCGTCGCGTTGCCGCTGGCATCGCTCGTCGAGCGGTCGCTCGTCGTGCGCGGAGGCCACGGATTCGACAACTACCGCGCCCTCGGGTCTCGGCAGCGAGCGTCGTCGACCTTGCTCGTGCCGCCGATCGAGGCGGTGCGCAACTCTCTCTTGACGGCAACGGTGGCGACGCTGATCGGCCTCGTGGTGGGTGGCCTCGCCGCCGGTGCGATCGTCTACGGCCGCCGCGCCGTCGCCCGCGTGCTCGACATCGGTCTCATGTTGCCGCTCGGCACGTCCGCCGTCACGCTTGGCTTCGGCTTTCTCATCGCGCTCGACGAGCCGCCGCTCGATCTCCGTACGTCGTGGATCCTCATCCCCTTGGCCCAGGCGCTCGTCGCGATTCCGTTCGTGGTGCGCATCGTCGTGCCGGCGTTGCGTTCGATCGACGACCGGTTGCGTGACGCGGCCACCGTGTTGGGGGCGTCCCCCCAGCGGGTGTGGCGTCACGTCGACTGGCCGGTCGCCGCGCGCGCGGCATCGGCGGCTGCCGCGTTCGCGTTCGCGATCTCTTTGGGCGAGTTCGGTGCGACCTCGTTCCTGGCCCGACCGGACGCACCGACGATCCCGATCGCGATGTTCCGGCTGTTGAGTCAGCCGGGCGCGGCGTTGCGAGGCATGGCGATGGCACTCGCCGTCATACTCGGCGCGTTGGTGATGCTGGCGACGCTCGTGGTCGAACGCTTCCGGCCCCGCAGTTCGGTCAGCTTGTGAGCGCGGCCGGCCTCGAGGTCGAGACCCTGCGAGTCGGCTACGACGGCAAGATCGCGCTCGACGGCATCGACCTCGCGGTCCGCAGCAAGGAGATCGTTTCGATCCTCGGCCCGAGTGGTTGCGGCAAGAGCACCCTGCTGCGAGCAGTCGCCGGCCTGTTGCGGCCGGACACCGGCACCGTGCGTTGGGACGGGCGCGACGTGACCGGCGCTGCGCCGCATACACGAGGATTCGGCTTGATGTTCCAGGATCACGCGCTGTTCCCCCATCGCAGCGTCGGCGAGAACATCGAGTTCGGGTTGCGGATGCAGCAACAGCCGGTCGATCAGCGTCGCCGGCGAGTGACCGAGATGCTCGAGCTCGTCGGGCTGGCGGCGATGGGCGACCGGGCGATCGGCACACTGTCGGGCGGCGAAGCACAGCGCGTTGCGCTCGCACGGTCCCTCGCGCCCGCGCCGCAACTGCTGATGCTCGACGAACCGTTCGGCTCGCTCGATCGGGGCTTACGCGAGCGTTTGACGACCGAGGTCGGCGAGCTCTTGCGGCGCGTCGGCGTCACCGCCATTCACGTGACGCATGATCAAGACGAAGCGTTCGCCATCGCCGATCGTGTCGTCGTGATGCATGCCGGTCACATCGAGCGCATCGACACGCCACTGGCCATATGGCGCGACCCGCGCACCGAATTCGTGGCGCGCTTCCTGGGCCACGACAACATCGTCGAACTGCCGGATCGGGGACGAACCCTCGTCCGTTCGGACGCCATTCGCATCGACGAGACCGCGTCGACCACCGACGACGGCGCGACGTTGACCGGCACTGTGCTCGCCCAACGGTTTCACGGTGGCCGTTACGTCACGCGAGCAACGACCTCGCTCGGCGAACTGGTCGTCGATCACGCACGCGCCATCGACCGCGGCACCGTGATCGCGATCATCATCGACCCGGAGCTGCTGGCACCGATCAGCTCGTGACGCTGCCACCGTTGATGTTGATCGTCTGGCCCGTCATCCAACTCGCCTCTTTCGACGCAAGGTAGGCGCACAGGTAGCCGATGTCGAGGCCGGTGCCGAGGCGGCCGACGGGGATCTGTTTTTCCATCGCGCCGGTGACCGAGCGATCCGCCCGCTCTTTGTGCATCAGCCCGAGCGCCAACGAGTTGGCCGTGACACCTTTGCGGGCAGTCTCCAGGGCCAGATGCCGCATGAACGCGATCGCGCCGCCCTTGCCCGCGGCATAGAGCGACACGCCGATGTTGAGCCCGACGACGCCCGCCCCCGACGAGATCGTGATGACCCGACCCCACCCACGAGCGCACATGTCCGCTACGACAGCCTTCGAGCAATTGAGCACGCCGTACAGATTCACGTCGATGTAGGGATCCCATGCACTCGGGTCGACATCGAGAAACTTCACCGCGGCCATCGTTTCGGGAATGCCGGCGTTGTTGATCAGAATGTCGACCGGACCGAGCGCGGCTGCGAGGTCAGCGACCGCGGCGTCGACCGCGGCGCGGTCCGTGACGTCGAACGGTGCGGCCACCGCCCGACCACCGTCGCGCAAGATCGCCTCGACCGTTTGCTGCGCGCGATCGCCGTGCAGATCGTTCACCGCAATGGCGGCACCCTGCCGGGCGAGCACTTCACAGATCCCCGCGCCGACGCCTTGCCCGGCGCCGGTGACAAGCGCGACTTTCCCCGTGAGATCGAACATCTCGCCCCCTTCTCGTGAAGGTGGACACTAGAACCCTCCGTCGTTATCGTGCCGCATCCGGATCGCGTTGGGGACGTGGGGGTTTCATGGAATTCGGCATTTTCGTTCAGGGCCACTTGCCGGGTCCGCAGGCCCACGACCGGGCGGCCGAGCACCGCGCGCTGATGCAAGAGATCGACTACATCGTCTGCGCGGACAAGAACAACTGGAAGTACGCGTGGTTCAGCGAACACCATGCGCTGCCCGAGTACAGCCACATCTCGGCCAACGAGACCTTCATGGGGTTCTGTGCGGCCCGCACGTCGCGGATCCACTTGGGTTCCGGCATCTTCAACCTCTCGCCGCGCGTCAATCATCCGGTGCGCAACGCCGAGCGTGCCGCGATGCTCGACCACCTCACCGAGGGGCGCTTCGAGATGGGCACCGGCCGCGGCGCCGGCAGCCACGAGGTCGGTACGTTCAACATCCACGACACGTCATCGACGCGCAGCGAGTGGGACGAAGTGATCTGGGAGCTGCCCCGCATGTGGGCCCAACTCGACTACACATTCCAGGGCAAGCACTTTGCGCTCGATGTGCCCCACAACATCTTGCCCAAGCCGTATGGCCTGTCGCATCCGCCACTCTGGGTCGCCTGCGGCAACCCGCCCACCTACGAAAAGGCTGGGCGGCACGGCATCGGCGCTCTCGGTTTCAACTTCAGCACCATCCACGAGATGACGCCGATGATCGACGCGTACAAACAGGGCGCGGCCGAGTGCGAAAACCCGGTCGGCGAGTACGTGAACAACAACGTCATGATCACCAATGCAGTGCTTTGTTATGAGGACGGGCAAAAGGCGCGGCGCCTCGCGTGCGATCCGCGGCGCGGCTATCTGTTGTCGTTGGTGCAGCTGTACCACGACACGTTCCCTCACCGCGGCGGGTTCCCTACATGGCCCGAGCCGGCGACGGGGATGTCGCCCGACGCGGTCGAGCCCGTCATCAAGAGCGGGCTGATGTTGTGCGGCGATCCCGAGGAAGTCATCGGGCAGTTGCGCATCTACGAAGCAACCGGCGTAGACCAGGTCAGCTTCGGCGTGCCAGGGTCGTTGAGCTACGACGACACGCTGGAGTTGATCGAGACGTTCGGCAAGTACGTGATTCCCGAATTCGACAAGGACCCCGTGCACTCGACGACGCACTTCCGCCGCACGGCCAAGCCGAAGTTCGAGCCGTTCAACAATCCGCCACCCGACATCACGACGATGTATTCGTAGCGGTCTCGAGCTTGGCGTCGCGAAGCGCGGCTGGTTTGGCCCGGATCGGTGGTTGCAGCCCCATGCACACGACGGCCGAACCGAGGCAGCACGCGACCAACACCAGCCAGGCGCGGTGAAAGACGCTCACCGTGGTGGGATTCGCGCCCAGGACCGCGGCGACGATCGAGACACCCGCAGCTTGCCCGAATTGGATCGCACCGCGAATCGCGGCGGTCGCGACCGACAACGCGTGTGGTTCGACGTCGCGCACACCCGCTGATGACAGCATGGGAAAGACCAGCATCACACCGACGCCCGTCAGCGCCGCGCCAAGGAACCATTCGCTCCAGTAGTTCGGTGTCGCGTTGGTGCGCGTGACGTACAAGACGATGCCGAGCCCGAGGATGAGCGAACCCGGTACCGCCAGCGCCCGCTCGCCGTACCTCGAGCCGACACGGCCGACGAAGAGCGCGACGAACGAGGCCACTACCGGCCCGGGGATCATCGAGAAGCCCGCCTTGCTCGGGCTGTAGTGCCAGACCTGCGTGAGGAAGAACACGTTGACGAACAGGATCGATCCGCTGGCCACGCCGTAGACGACGCCCGCGATGCTGGCAACCGCGAACGACCGCGCCCGAAACAAGCGCAACGGCAGCACCGGCGCGGGATGACGGCGGCACTGCAACACGAACAGCACGGCACAGATTGCACCTACCGCGAACGCGACGACGGTCTTGCTATCCGCCCAGCCCCACCGCCGCCCTTCGGAGATGGCCAGCGTCACGAGGCCCATGGCCCCGATCGCCAGCACCAGACCCACCACGTCGATGCGGCCTTCAGCGTCGGGTTGGCGCGTGCGGGGCATCACGTTGCGGCCGACCGCATAGCTGACCACCGCAAACGGCGGAGCGATCAAGAACGACCAGCGCCATCCGAGGTGGTCGACGACCAGCGCGCCGAGCGTCGGACCCATCGCCACGCCCATCGACGAGACTCCACCGGTCCACGCGAGTGCTCGCGTGCGCCGCGCCGGCGGCGTGATCTCCAAGAGAAGCCCGATCGCCGACGGCGTGATGAACGCCGCGCCGATGCCCTGGATGGCGCGACCCACGACCACGATCCACAAGTGCGGCCCGATGCCCGACACAAGCGAGCCCGCGGCGAACACGCAGAGACCACTGACATACAGCATTCGGCGGCCGTAGCGATCAGCCACGCGCCCTGCGGGCACCAAGAGCGCGGCGAACACGATCGCGTACGCGGTGACGACCCAACTGACTGACGACAACGATGCGTCGAAGTGCTGGCGAATCGTCGGGTTCGCGACGTTGACCGTCGAGAGGTTGGCCGCGACGATGAAGGCACCGATGCTCGTGGCGAGGAGGACCAACCACCAACGTCGACTCTCGGCCGCCTGTGCCCCCACACCATCCGTGCTCGTTGGCGCTTCGCTCACCGGAGCACGTTAATCTCCACCTCGAGCTACGGCCATTGGGGGGCACATGCAGCGGCCGAGGTCGATCGACTGTTGGGTCAATGTCACGATGGGCGACATCAAGCCGCCCGACTATCTCGTTCGGGTCAAAGAGGATTACTTGCACGGCGGGGGCGACTTCTTCCGTAGTTTCACGCCCGAGGAAATGCTCGAGATCATGGACGAGCACGGCGTCGAGAAGGCGATCATCTCGACCGGTGGCGACGACAGCAATCCGCGCCCGTTCGACTTCGTCGATCGATTTCCCGAGCGGTTCGCGCTGTCGGTCAGCGTCAACCCCCTTGGCTTCATGAACGAGATGCGGCGCCTCGAGTCGATGACGCGCAACTACCCGTGCGCGCTGGCTCGGGTCGTGCCGTTCGGCATCCAAGTCGCGCCGAGCGACGCGTCGTATTACCCGCTCTACGCGAAGTGCATCGAGCTCGATCTTGCGCTCTCGATCAACACCGGCCTACCCGGCCCGCCGGTGCCGGGTGCCTGCCAGGACCCCATGCACCTCGATCTCGTGTGCTTTCGCTTTCCCGAACTGAAGCTGTGCATGGCGCACGGCGCCGACCCGTGGTGGGGCGTCGCCATCCGCTTGATGATCAAGTACAGGAATCTGCACCTGATGACGTCGGCCTACTCCCCCAAGCGCCTACCCGCCGAGCTGCTGCACTTCATGAACACGCGCGGCCAGGACAAGATCATCTGGGCCTCTGACCACCCGGCGCTCACGATGCAACGCACGATCACCGAAGCATGGGAGCTCGATCTGCGTGAAGGTGTGCTCGACAAGTACCTCTACGCAAATGCCGACCGGTTGTTCTTCTCACGCTTGAAGTGACTCACGCTGCGTGGTCTCCGCTCGCCCGCGGGCGCGTGTTTGACACGCACGGTGACTGTCTCGTCGGCGACGGTGCCGTCTAGACGTCGTGCACGTCTCCCGCAGAGACGACCCGAAACTTGGGTCCGTCGGGTCCGGCGGCGACCAAGAACACCACACCGAGCGGCCGGCTCGGCACTGCTCCCGCATCGTCGCGCGCTACCGGCTCGTAGTTACCGTCGGCCGCAAGGCACAGCAACTCGAACTCGCGCGTGACCGGGTCGACGAGCAACACCTCGCCGACCGACATCGCCGCGTAGAAACCCAGCTTGTCCCGGCTCTCGTCGCCCGGCGACAAGATCTCGACCACGAGATCGGCGGGCCCCTCGAGACCGCGATGCGTGAAATGCTCGCGGCGGGCGAACAACAAGTCGGGCTGCCGGTAGTCGTCGGTGGCGCGGAAGTAGCCGCCTTCGTGACGGGCCTCCAATCCCACAGCGGTCGCGATCGGGCCCAGTGCAAGCAGCAGATACGTGCCAAACGCTTGATGCGGATCTGACGGTGGCGGCACCATGTGCAGGACGCCTTCCCAAACCTCGTCCCACCGGTCGGCACCAGAGCGACGTCGCTGTTCAAGGAGGGCCTCGGGCACCTCGAGCATCACTGCGCGCATGAAAGGAGCGTACCAACGAGGTGTGACAGGACGCCCGCCGTCAGTTCGTGTCGAGGTACTTGACGACGTCGGAAACGAAGCGGTCGATCAAGATGCCAAAGCGCTCTATGTCGGCGGGCTTCCACGTGTTGACGACATCGGCAACCGTTTCACACCAACCGTCGCGCATCTTCTGCATGATCTCGCGGCCCGGCACCGACAATTCGAGCAACGCCGCCCGACCGTCGAGCGGGTCGGGACTGCGATCGACGAGACCGCGTTGTTCGAGTTGTTGCACCTGACGGCTCACCGTCGAGACGTCGAGCCCGAGGTACTGCGCCAACTCGGACAAGCGCACGGGGCCCAACTCGGCGACGCGTACCAACACTGCGTAGCCGGCACGATCGACTTCGGCGCCGGCCCGTTGGCGCACGGTCTCGGCAAAGCGGGGCGCGCGCGTCAATCGCAGCAACGCACCGAGCGCCTGCTCGATCTGCCCCACGGGCTCGGGGGCGGGGTTGGTCGTTTCTTCGGCTGGCACTGTGACTGATGCTACTGGCCGTTACTTGCTTGGTACAACTAAACTTTCCGCAATGACTGGGGAGGGTGTCGACACGAATCCCGAGCCACGCGCGCCCGTCGGTCGACGCACATGATCGAGCTTTCACACAACCGCATCCGCCTCATCCTCTACGGCTTGGTGCTGTCCAACATCATGGCCGGCGTCGAAGGCACCATCGTTGCGACGGCCCGACCGTTCATCGTCGCGGATCTACATCGCTTCGATCTCACCGTGTGGATCTTCGTCGCGTATCTGCTCGCGCAGACAGTCGCCACCAACCTCTGGGGCAAGTTGTCCGATCTGTTCGGACGGCAGCGGCTCTACCAACTCTCGATCGTCATCTTCATGTGTGGCTCGACGGTGTGCGGGCTCGCCACCTCGATGAGCATGTTGATCGTCGGCCGGACGATTCAGGGCGTCGGTGCGGGCGGGCTCTTCACGCTCACGATGACGATCATGGGCGACATCCTGGCACCGCGCGATCGCGGCAAGTACGTCGGCTACATGGCCGGTGCGTTCGCGGTTGCCACCGTGCTCGGTCCGCTTGTCGGTGGGTTGATCGTCGATCATTACAGCTGGCGGTGGATCTTCTTCTTGATGCCGCCGTTCGGCGCCATTTCGCTCGCCATGTCGTTCTTCACGCTGCGATTGCCGTTTGCTCGGCGGGCTCAGCGCATCGACTATCTCGGCGCGTTGACCATGACGATCTGGGTCACGGCAATCATGTTGTATCTGACCTTCGGCGAGAAGGACGGGTGGGCATCGCCCAAGATGTTGATCGCGCTGGCCACCTTCGCGATTGGCTTGGCCACGTTCCTCTGGGTCGAAACCCGTGCGGCCGAACCGATCCTGCCGCTGCACCTCTTCCGCGAACGGTTGTTCACGATCGTCGTCACGACGCATTTCGTCGTCGGCACGGTGCTGACGAGCGTCAGCATCATGGCGCCGCTGTTCTTGCAGATCGTCGGGGGCGCCAACGCAACCCGGTCTGGTTTGTTGACGGTGCCGCTCACCATCGGCATGTTGACCACGTCGGTCATCAGCGGTCGTCGCATCAGCACTACCGGCAAGTACCGCATCTATCCCATCGTCGGCACCGGGATGATGGTGTTCGCGGCAACCGCCTTGGCGACCATGGGAACCAACACCGGCAAAGCGCTGCCGGCCGCGTACATGTTCATCTTCGGGATGGGCATGGGCAACACCATGCAGACCATCACGGTCGCCGTACAAAACCGCGTGCGGCACCAAGACCTCGGCGTCGCGACATCGGCGACAGGGTTCTTCCGCGGGCTCGGCCAGACCGCCGGCTCTGCCGTCTACAGTGCCATCCTCGTCGGGCGACTCGACCACTGGCTACCGCGACTCGTGCCGGACGGTGCGTTGGTCAACAGCGCCTCGCTGCGCGACAGCCCACGGCAGATCCTGGAGATGCCCGACCCCGTGCGCATCGGCATCGTCGAGAGCTTCTCGCGTAGCTTGCACGTCGTGTTCCTCGCCGGCATCCCCGCGTGTGTCATCGCGTTCATCCTCGCGTGGCGCGTGCCCGAGTTCCCGCTGCGCAGCAATTTCACACCCGCCGCCCCCGGCGACGCCGCCCGCGACGACGCAGTCGCCGACGACGATGCGGTCGCAGCGACGCCCGTCGGGGTGCACGCCTGATGGCGGTGAGTTCGCTCAGCAGCGCCGGGTTCACCCGCAAGCGCATGTTGGTTCTGCTGACCGGCTTGCTGCTCGCGCAGATGACCGCGTCGATCGAGAGCACGATCGTGGCCACTGCCTACCCGACCATCGCCGCCGATCTCGGTGGGCTCAATCGCATCAGCTGGATCTTCATCGCGTTCACACTCACGAGCACGACGACGACGATGCTGTGGGGCAAGTTGTCCGACATCTTCGGGCGTCGTCACTTCTACGACGCATCGATCGTCATCTTCATGCTCGGATCGCTGTTCTGTGCTCTGGCGAACTCGATGACAATGCTCATATGGGCCCGCGCTGTCCAAGGGGTGGGCGCGGGCGGCATCTTCACGCTCACCATGACGATCATGGGCGACGTCATGTCGCCCCGTGAACGCGGCCGCTACCAGGGCTACATGATGGCGATGTTCACCGGCGCGATGGTCATCGGGCCGCTCATCGGCGGATTCATCGTCGACAACTACAGCTGGCGCTGGATCTTCTACATCAACTTCCCGCTCGGGTGCGCCGCGCTCGGTCTGTCGGCGTTCACGTTGCGCCTCCCGTTCACCAAGCGTGAACACTCCATCGACTACCTCGGCTCGATTCTGCTGTCGGTCTGGGTCATTGCGCTGCTCCTCGTGTTGCAGATGGGTACCGAATGGGGTTGGACCAGCGGGCGCACGCTCGGCGTCGCGGCCATCTTCTTCGTCTCGCTACCACTGTTCCTGGCCCAAGAGATGCGCGCCCCCGAACCCGTGCTCCCGTTGCGGCTGTTCCGCGAAAAGATCGTGGCGGTGACGTGCGCCTCGCAGCTCTTCATCGGTGCCGCGCTCTTCGGGGTGATTCTCTTCACGCCCCTGTTCCTGCAAGTGGTGACGGGCCAGCGCGCCACCGATGCGGGCCTCCTCAGTGTCCCGGCAACCATCGGCATGGTATTCGGCTCGAGCGTGACCGGCCGCGTCATCACGCGAACGGGCCGCTATCGAAAGTTCCCGATCGTCGGCGCCGCCATGGCCGCGCTCGCGATCGGACTGCTCTCGGCGATGGACCGAGACACGAGTCGTTTCACCACCGGTGCCTGGATGTTCCTGTTCGGTGTCGGCAGCGGCATGACCTTCATCGTCGCCCTCATCGGCGTGCAAAACAAAGTGGCCCACGAAGACCTCGGCATCGCGACATCGGCGACCAACTTCTTCCGCTCGTTGGGCAACACGCTCGGCATCGCGTTGTTCAGCACCGTTTTCATCTCTCAGCTCGACAAGAACCTCGAGACCTTGGCACCCAACTCGGGGCTGACTGCGGCGACGTTGCGGCAACGACCGTCCGAGATACAAAAGATCGCCGACCTCGCGTTGCGTGACGGAGTCATCCAGAGCTTCACCAACGCGCTGCACATCGTCTTCCTGCTCGGCGTCCCGCTGTGCCTGCTCACCTTCGTTGTGCAGTTCTTCTTGCCCGAGCATCCATTGCGCGAACGAGCGGGCGTCAGCATGAACACCACCGACGACGAGCCGGCATCGATCCCCATGGCCGCCGCGCACTGATCGTGGTGGGCCCGCTGGTTTCTGCCGCGTGGCTCGATGCGCACCTCTCGACGGTGCGGGTCGTCGATGTCCGCTGGTACCTCGATGGACGATCGGGGCACGCGGCGTACCTCGGCGGGCACATCCCGGGCGCCGTCTGGGTCGACCTCGACCGTGAACTCTCCGCGCCCGCCAGCCCCACGTCGGGACGCCATCCGATGCCTACCCCTCGCGCGTTTGCCGACGCGATGACGCGCCTCGGCGTCGACGATGCGACGCCGGTCGTCGTCTACGACGATGCTCGTGGTTCGATCGCGGCACGGCTGTGGTGGATGCTGCAGGTGCTCGGCCACGACGTTGCCGTGCTCGACGGCGGCATCGACGCGTGGCGCGGCCCGCTCGCCACTGACGAGGTCACGCCCGCGCCGGCACCGACACCGTTCACCGCCCGCGATTGGCCCGCCGCCCGCATGGCCGACGCCGACACGGTCGAGGCGCTGCGTGGTCGACCCGATGCATTGCTACTCGACGCCCGGGCGGCGGCGCGCTTTGCGGAGGGCGACCCCGCGATCGACCCGCGTCCGGGTCACATCCCCGGTGCACGCAGTGCGCCATGGGCCGGCAACGTCGACACGGCAACCGGTCGACTACGCGACGCCGACGAACTGCGCGGCCGCTACCAGGACCTGGGCGCGGCAGATGCGCGCACGATCGTCGCGTATTGCGGCTCGGGTGTGACCGCATGCCACGACCTGCTCGCGCTGGCGATCGCCGGGTTCGGCGATCGCCTCGCGTTGTATCCGGGGTCGTGGTCGCAATGGGGAGCCGACGACACACGACCCACGCAGACCGGGCCCGACTGACCCGCCGCTATCGCTACGCGGTGTACTGCGACTTCTTCGGCTTGTACTTCTCGAGCTCGGGGATGACTTCTTTGCCGAGCAGCTCGATGGTCTTCAGCACCGACTCGTTGCTGTGGTAGCCGAACTGCACATAGCAGATCAGCTGATCGACACCGAGGTCCGCGTAGTGCTTCATCTTGGTGAGGCACTCTTCGGGGTCGCCGACGACGATCATGTCGGCCTTGTCGAAGTGATCGATCGGCACGTTGCCTTCCATCAAGGGATTGAGCAACGGGAACGTCGCATCGCGCTCTTCGGCGGAGAGGTTGGGGAACTCCCAGTCGAGCGTGAACTGCGCGAGATTCTGATACCACCAGCCGACGGACTTCCAGATGCCGTTGTCGATCGCCTCTTGTTTGGTTTCGGCGCAATGGACGAGGGTGTAGGCCGCCACCTTGTTGGTCGTGACGTCGGTTATCGGCTTCGCGGTCAGTTGCGCCTTGCGATAACGAGCCACTTGCTCGGCCATCACTTCGAGCGGCTGCATGATCGAGAACGACAACAGGCCGAGACCGAGCGACCCGGCGATCTCACACGAATCGGTCGATGTGGCGGCCATCCACGCCGGTGGGTGCGGGTCTTGGAACGGCTTGGGCGTGATGACGCGTTCGGGGAACTGGAACGTCGGCGAATCCCAGCTGAAGCGCTCTGACTTCCACGCCTCGACGATGATGTTGATCGCTTCTTTCCACTCGTCGCGCGACTTGACCCGATCGACGTGGAACGCGGTTTGTTCCATCGGCGTCGAGCGGCCCGTGCCCCATTCGACGCGACCCCCGCTCAGTACATCCGCGGCGGCAACCTTTTCGGCGACCCGAATCGGGTGCGTGAACCCGTAGGGCAACAAGGTGACACCGAAGCCGAGGCGAATGTTCTTGGTCGCCTGTGTCAGCGCGCCGATGACGACTTCGGGCGCCGGGCAATGCGAGCGACCGGCGCGGAAATGATGCTCGACGAACCAGCACGTGTTGAAGCCGTAGTTGTCGGCCAACTTCACCTGCTCGATGCACTCTTTGTACGCCCGCTGCTCTCGCAGTCGTTGCCCGTAGGGATGCGGTGCCTCATCCCACGGCATCGGCGCATCGATCTCATAGAGCAAGTCGAGCTTCATGGGCCCCCCGGTGTCGGTGTCCGTGCCATTTGCAATGGCGAATTTCATGTGACGTCGTAGAATTTATCGCGCCGTGGCCGGCGGCGCTGGACCACTCCGCCTCGTCCCCCGCCGCCGATACGATCGGCGCCGTGTACGGAGCCAACGATGTCTTGGCGAACGTGATCGACGAGTTCGTCACCGAACTCGCACGCGCGCTGGTATCGCTCGGCCCCGATCCGCTCCACCGGCCGATTGCGCAGCTACGGGCCGACCTCGCGCGCGACGCGTTGAACTTGGCCGCCGGCGTCATCGACTGCGACGGCGCACAGTCCGACAGCGAGCTGCGCGCGTACGTCGCCGCGCTCGAGCGCTCGTTCCCCGATCTCGGGCGCCGCGACATCACGCCTCCCGACGTGCGCAGCGCAGGCCTCGTCGCGGGCAAGCGTTCGTTCCTCGACATGGCGTCGCCGTTGTTCGCAGAGATCGTGTCTGCCGACCGCGCCGCAGGCACGCGACATTCGTCGGTGTACTACGACTTCGCCATGCGCATCCTGTTCACCACGGTCTCGATCGACGACTACACGTCCGACGTCGAGCTCTCGACCATCGAGCGCTACCGCACGACGTTGCTGGCGACGATGGATCAGTCGGGAGTGCGTAATTCGTCCACGGCGGCCGCATCGACGGGCACCGATTCGGGCACCAATGCCGCTGGGGTCGCCGCGCAACCGGCGCGGCCCCTCGAAGAAGTCATGACCGACCTCGACGACCTCGTCGGTATGGCCGACGTCAAACACGAGGTCAAGTTGGTCACCGCGCTGTTGCAGGTGCAAAAGATGCGCAAGGAGCGCGGACTCAAGACGACCGCCGCCAGCCGTCACCTCGTCTTTGTCGGCAACCCCGGCACCGGCAAGACCACCGTCGCGCGGCTGCTCGCGCAGATCTACCGGGCGCTCGGCGTCGTAGCCAAAGGCCATCTCGTCGAGACCGATCGCAGCGGTCTCGTCGCCGGCTACGTCGGGCAGACCGCCACCAAGGTGCAGGCAGTTTTCGAGCAGGCCGATCAGGGAGTCTTGTTGATCGACGAGGCGTACTCGCTGGCTCGTGGCGGCGAACGGGACTTCGGTCAAGAAGCGATCGACACCGTCGTCAAACTCGTCGAGGACCGACGCGATCGCATGGTCTGCATCATGGCGGGATACCCCGACGAGATGGCGCAACTCGTCGGCTCGAATCCAGGGCTCGCGTCACGATTCCCCAAGACCATCGTCTTCCCCGACTACTCGACCGCGGAGCTCGTCACGATCTTCCAGCAGGCGGCGGCGCGCGCCGGCTACACCCTGGCCGATACGACCGCCGATGCCGTCCACGCGTGGCTCGATGCGCTGCCACGGGGCAAAGGCTTCGGCAACGGACGCGAATCGCGCAACCTGTTCGAAGCCGCCATCGCCCGCCACGCGGCGCGCGTCGTCGCCATCGCGGCACCGACCGACGACGATCTCACCGTCTTGCTGCCGGCCGATGTCGCCGGAGTCGAGACCGGCGCCGATTGGCGCCACGATCGATGATCTCCCGCGCGCTTCGGGCTTCGGGCGACGGCTGCCGCGTGGGTGGGCCATTGGGCCCAGAACCCCCCTACCGTGCCACCAAAAAGGTTCGAAGCGGCACCGCTTCGCCCCAGCCATCGCGGTAACCTGACCGCGCGTTCGCGCAGCAGACCGGAGTCGCACCCAGTTCCCCACGTGAATGGGTGTGAACAGGGCCACTTCCGACGCCAGGACAGTAAAGGAAAGTTGCAATGCCCACAGGTACCGTCAAGTTCTTCAACAACGAGAAGGGCTACGGCTTCATCTCCCAACCTGACGGTGGCGATGTGTTCGTCCACTTTTCCAACATCACCGGGAGCGGCTTCCGATCCCTCACCGAGGGCCAAGCCGTCGAGTTCGAAATCGGCGAAGGCCGCAAAGGTCAAGAGGCTGTCAACGTCCGCCCTGTCTGAACTCTTGTCGGCTCGTCTCCGAACGACGCCAGATTCCGAGACCCCACGAATGAACGCGGCACAGCACCCTGTCGCCGCATTCCAAGGAGCCCCGTGACCATCGATGGTGTAGTTCGCACGCGAGAGCCAGTGCGCCGCGACGACGACGGGCCACATATGCCCGGGTCACTGATCGAGGTCATCGACGCCATACCCGAGTCCTGCTACACGCAGCCGACCAGTCGCGGCCTCGGCCTCGTGGCGCGCGACCTCGCCATCTATCTCGCGGCGATCGTGGCGCTGTACTTCGCGCACGCGTGGTGGCTCGTCGGGCTGCTGTGGCTCCTCACCGGGTTCTCGATCGCCGGCTTGTTCGTGCTCGGCCACGACGCCGCGCACGGCGCGCTCTTTGCCAACCGTCGCCTCAACGGCGTCATCGGCCGCATGTTGATGCTGCCCTCGCTGCACCTGTTCGATGCCTGGAAGCTCGGGCACAACCACATCCATCACCGGCACACGACCAAGCAGGGCATGGACTTCGTCTGGCACCCGGTCACCCCGGCGGACTACGCCGAGATGAGCACGACGAAACGACTCGTCCACCGACTCGAGTGGTCGATGTTCGGCGCCGGCGCGTACTACCTGCGCAACATCTGGCTCAAGCGCATGATGATGTTCACGCCACCGGCCAAGTGGGTTCGCGGCATCAAGCGTGATCGGCTACTCGTCACCACCGTCGCCACCATCACGACATTCGGCGTATTGGTGTTGGGTGGCCTCTTCTCGGGCGACATCTTCAACGCCGTCTGGCTCGTGATGAAGCTGCTGGTCGTCCCCTTCTTGTTGTTCGGATGGATCATCGGTTGGACCGTCTACGTCCATCACATCGATCCCCGCATCGCATGGCTGCGCAAGGGTTGGACTCCAGTCAAGGCGCAGCTCACCGGTACGACGATCCTGCGCGTGCCGAAGGGTTTCAACTTCTTCTTCCACTGGATCTTCATCCACGTGCCGCATCACGTCGATGTGCGCATCCCCTGCTATCACCTGACGCGGGCTGCCGAAGCCATCAAAGATGCGTTCCCCGGGATCGTCGCCGAACGCAAGATGCGCCTCAGCGATTACATCCGCACGACGCGTGCGTGCAAGCTGTTCGACTTCGACACGGGCCGTTGGTACTCGTACCGCCGCGGGCTGGCGACGCTGAAGCCCTGAGACCTCGAGCCCTGAGAGCCGGTCAGGGGTTGTCGGGCAAGTTGGTGAAGCCCTTCTTCTGATACCGGCCGTACCAGCCGCTGGCGGCGATCGTGCCGCCATCGACGGGTATGCAGTGGCCGGTTACATAGCTCGCCATGTCGCTGGCCAAGAACAGCACCACCTTGGCGTAGTCCTCGGCCAAACCGAAGCGGCCGAGCGGGATCCAGCTCTTGATCAGCTCTGGATCGCGGCCGCGCAGCATGGCCTCCGCCGGCGTCTGCAAGGTGTCGGCCATGTCGGGGGCGATGCAGTTGACCCGGATGCCGTCACGGCCGAGTTCGACCGCCATGCTCTTGGTGAACGCGACGACACCCGCGTTGAAGGCGGAGTAGACGCTGTTGTAGGGAATGCCCCGCATTGCTTCGACCGTGGCGTTGTTGACGATCGCGCCGGACCCCTGCGCCTGCATGATCGGTATGAACGCGTGCATGCAGCGAAAGACGTGCTCGAGCGTGATCGCGTACTGCGCCCGCCAACCTTCCTCGTCGGTACGCACGAACAATCCATGACCGGGGCGGAAGTCGCCCACGTTGTTGACCAAAATGTCGACGCGCCCGCGGCCGGCCTCGATCGCCGTCTCGCGCAAGCGCGTCACCGTCTCGGCCTCGGTGATGTCGCCGTGGACCGCCACGACCAGACCGTCACGATGTTCGATCTCGCGCTGCGTCGTGGCCAGCAGGTCCGCGTCGACGTCGTTCACCACGACCATCGCACCCGCGGCCGCGAATAACCGGGAGATACCGGCGCCCATACCGCCGGCCCCACCGGTGATCACCGCGGTCTTGCCGCGCAACGGTTCTGTCTCGAGCATCGACTCCCCCAGAAGAACGGGTCGGCGCGAGGCTATTCGAACCAGCCCATGACGTCGGCGATGACGTGGGTGTCGCCGGCGTCGTTGTAGAAGCTGACCATGCCCTCGATACCGACCTTGGTGATGACGAGGTTCGGCACGGTCTGGCCCGGCACGAAGTTGAGGTTCGACGAATCGGGCCGCGCCTCGCCGCTGGGCCACACGGTGATGTAGCCACCCGCCGTCGGCGCGACGGCAGTGACGTTGATGACGATCGCCTTCGCGTTCGACGGGACACCACCGCGACACAATCCGTCGGCGTCGATCGAACGACGCGCGCCGATCGGACCGCGCACACCGTTGCCGACGCGCGTGTCGAGGATGCGCAACGGGCTGAGCGAGTGAAATCCGCTCGCTGCGGGGAACCAGCCCATGACGTCGGCGATGATGTGGGTGTCGCCCGCATAGTTGTAGAAGCTGACCGTGCCGTCGTTGCCCAGCTTCGAGATGACGAGGTTCGGCACTACGCGGCCGGGCGCCAAGTTGAGGTTCGACGAGTTCGGCAGCGGTTGTCCCGTAGGCCACACCGTGAGGTAGCCGGTCATCGACGACTCCGCCGCGGTCACGTTGAGCACGACCGCGTCGACACCTGACGCCGGCACCCCACCACGACCGAGCACCGAGAGCTTCAGCGTCTGGTTGGCGCCCACGCGGGCAACAGGAGCACCGGTGCCGGTGCGGGTATCGAGCAACCGCCGCGGAACGAGTGGCTGGTAGCTATTGGTGAGCGGGAACCACCCCATCACATCCGCGATGACGTTGGTCGAGCCAGTGAAGTTGTAGATGCTGACCTTGCCGCCCTGCCCGAGCTTGGCGAGCACCAAGTTCGGCACGGCCTGACCCGGCACGAAGTTGAGGTTCGACGCCTCGGGTCGCGCATCCCCGGTCGGCCATACGGTGAGATAGCCCGCCGCGGTCGGGTCGGCGACGGTCATGTTCATGACGACCGCACCGGTGCCACTCGGCGGCACCGTGCCGCGGCCCGCCACCACCAGATCGATGACACCGCCCGGCCCGATCATTGCCTTGGTCGCACCGTTGCCGGTCCGCGTGTCGAGGATGCGAACGGGACGAATGGCGTTGTACGAATTCGCGAGCGGGATGTTGTCGATCAAACCCGCGGCGCACGACGTGCCGGTCTCGAACATGTCGAGCTTCGCGAACGACTGCCCCAGCACCTGCGCGTCATCGGCGCGCAGCCAACCCGACAGCAGCGTCGCGAACATCGACCGGTAGTCGATGTTGTGGCGCAGGTCGCCGCGCGAGTCGAGGTTCGTCAGCGACGGCTGCTCGCCGTAGAAGCCGCCCTTCACACGGCTACCGATGACGAATGCCGTCGACGCGGTGCCATGGTCGGTGCCGAGCGAGTCGTTCGGGCGAACGCGCCGACCGAATTCGGAGAACGTCGCGAGCGTGACCCGCGATTGATACTGCGGTGCGAGGTTCACGAAGAATGCGTCGAGCGCTCGGTTGAACTCGCTCAGCAGCGTGGCGTGGTCATTGGGCTGATCGTCGTGATTGTCGAAGCCCCCGAGCCGCACGTGCAGCACGCGCGCGCCGAGGTCGAGGTTGATGATGCGAGCGCACAGGATGAGATCACGTTCGAGGCGATGGTCGTCGTCGATCGCCGGCGCATAGATCGGGTTGACGAGTTGTGCGGTCGCAAGCGCGCTGTGGATCGTCTGACCGACCTGGCCACCCCAATAGCCCTTGCCGCCGTCGGTGGTGTTGATCGCACTCAACGACTCGTAGGTGACACGATCCGCCGTCTGCGTGCGATCGGCACCGAATAGCCCACCCGACCATGACGGGAGACCTGTCACTTCGGCCGAGTTGCCGCGCAGCAGCAAGGGCACGCCGCCGTCGGCAACCGAGATCGCGCCAAGACCGTCGAGCCCCGCGTTGTCGAGATAGCGCCCGACCCACCCGGTCAAGGTGGGCGCGTTGCCGGCGGTGCCTGATTGCAGTTTGGCCATACAAGAGAAGTGACTGTGGTCGAGATCGGCGTGTCCGATGCCCCGGATGATGGCGACGTCGCCACCATCCCAACGCGACTTGAGGTACGGCAAGCTCGGATGGAAGCCGAGACCGTCACCCACGGGCAACACGGTGTTGGCCGGGATCGCGAGCCCGCCGCGCAAGCTGTAGTACGACCCGTTCGTGTACGGGATCAGCGTGTTGAGCCCGTCGTTGCCGCCGTCGAACTCGATCAACACCAAGATGTGATCGGAGGGTCCCAACGGCGGGCCGGCAAAGGCGGGGTCGGCACCGAAGAAGAACTTCGGATCGACTGCGGCCGCTGATCCAGTGACCAGTGCCGCCTGCAAGAACCGGCGCCGGCTGAATTCACGGCGCTTCTTGTCGTCGTTGTGCATACGTCGCATCGTCATCGCTCGCTCCACTCACACAACGTTGAATTCGGGACACATCGCGCCGACGATCAACGCGTTGGGTTGTCTCGCCCAGGTCGGTTCGGCGTTCCACCATGACGTCAGTTGGGTGCGAGTTGCGGGCGACGGTTCGAAGATGCCGAGGTCGTCGAAGATCTTCTGCACGGCGGTCGCCACCGGGAGCGCGCTGCCGCCCGAGAGGTGAAATTCGTCCCAGTAGTTCCAGCCGTCGAGCTGCCACTTCAGGTTGCTCAGCCAGCCGCCACGGGCCCACGCCGTCGCCGTCGACAACCAGTAGGCGTTCTGGCCCCAACCGGCCACGTTGGGCGGGTTGAAGAGCACTTGTCCCATGCCTTCGACGGCCCATGGCAGACCGGCCACGGTCGAGGGGCGCCCGAGACGGCGCAGCACGTCGACGACGAACTCCACCGGGCTCTTGACCAACGCCCAGCGACTCGCCGGCGCCCAGAATTCGTCGTGCAACAAGATTGCGCCGACCAGATCGCTGATGACCATCGTGCCGGCGAACACTCCCGCCAGAGCGTTGACCAGCGTGTCGGACGGCGTGGTGTGGGCGAAGTACTTCCACATCTTGCGGGCGATGAATTGCGTGCACTCGGTCTTCTTCGAACCGGTGCAGATCTCGGTGATCGTCGCGGGTCCGTTCCAGTTCTGCGTGATGCCGAACAGTGTCTTGTTCGTGTTGTCGTGGCGCGCCGGGTAGTAGACGTAGGTGGGGTCGGTGAACGACCCGTTCCACCCCACGATGTTGTGCCCGGTCCACGCCTTCGCCATCGCGATGACGTCCTGCTCGGTGTAGTGGCCGACACCCAACGTGAAGAGCTCCATGAGCTCACGGGCGAAGTTCTCCTGCTCCGCGCCAACACGATTCGTCGCGTTGTCGAGGTAGACGAGCATCGCCGGATCGATGGCGATGGCCTGGCACAGCGTCTCGAAGCTGCCCATGCCGAGCGTGCGGAACTTCTGGTTCTGGTCGAACATCGCGCCCATGTCGAAGAGCTTGTCCTGGCTCGAACAGAAGTGGTTGTGCCAGAACAGCGTCATCTTCTCTTGCAGTGGTGTGGTGGTCGTGCGCATGCGCTCGACCCACCACTCCTGCGCGTCGACGTAGCAATCCCACTCGTTGGCGCGGTCGTCGACGGCCGGTCTCACCACGGCCGGGGCACCGGCGAAGTTCATCACCGACGCGACGGCCGCCTGCCGGGTCAGGCCCGTCAATGATTGGATCTCCGCGGCGGTCGGGCCAAAGCCCACTCGACGCAAAAGGTGCGCGGCATCGGAACTGGAAACGATGTCAGTCGCGGGCATGCTGGGTCTCCCGGCTCACTGGATCCCAGGTATTTCGGTCCGCGCGGTGGGTGACCTTTACCGAAAATTGTGCTTTTGTTGACTGCCGAGGCTGCCGTTAATTTGGCTGGAAACAGCGCATCGAGCGCGTCACTCTGCGGGGTCCAGCTCGCCGAGTCCGGCGCTCTTCGGCAGCGCGCCTGTCTGGCGATAGAGCTCGATTTTGTTGCGCGAGTCCTCGATGTCGAGATTGCGCAATGTCAGTTGGCCGATGCGATCGAGCGGGCCGAACGCGCCTTCGGTCTTTTCCATCGACAGTCGCTCGGGGTGATACGTCAGGTTGGGGCCGGTCGTGTCGACGACGGTGTAGTCGTCGCCGCGGCGCAGTCGCAGCGTAACCGTGCCGGTGATCATCGACCCGATCCAACGCGTGAGCGAATCGCGCAACATCATCGCCTGCGGGTCGAACCACCGACCCTCGTACAACAGCCGCCCTAGGCGACGACCCATCGTGCGGTAGTTGTCGATGGCACCTTCGTTGTGGATAGCCGACACAAGCCGCTCGTACGCCACGAACAACAGCGCCATCCCCGGTGCCTCGTAGATACCGCGGCTCTTTGCCTCGATGATGCGGTTCTCGATCTGATCGCTCGTGCCGAGGCCGTGGCGCCCGCCGATGCGGTTGGCCTCGTGGACGAGCTCGATCAGCGACCCGAACTCGATGCCGTTGATCGACACCGGCCAACCATCCGCGAATGCGACCGACACGATCTCGGGCTCGATCGGCACATGGGCGTCCCAATGACGCACGCCCATGAGCGGCTCGACGAGATCCATACCCTCGTGCAGGAACTCGAGGCTCTTGGCCTCGTGCGTCGCGCCCCAAATGTTGGCGTCGGTCGAGTAGGCCTTCTCTTTGCTCGCGCGGTACTCGTAGCCACGCGCCAGCAGCCACTCACTCATCTCGGCCCGGCCGCCGAGCTCGTCGACGAAGGTCTCGTCGAGCCACGGCTTGTAGATCCGTAGTCGTTGGTTGACCAGCAACCCGTAGCGATAGAACCGCTCGATGTCGTTGCCCTTGTAGGTCGAGCCATCGCCCCAGATGTCGACACCATCGTCCTGCATCGCCCGCACCAACAAGGTGCCCGTGACGGCGCGGCCCAACGGCGTCGTGTTGAAGTAGGTCTTGCCCGCGGTCGAAATATGGAACGCGCCGCACTGCAACGCGACCAGGCCCTCGCGAACGAGCTCGAGCCGGCAATCGACGAGGCGCGCGATCTCGGCGCCGTAGGCCAGCGCTCGCGATTGCACTTCGGCCAGATCAGGCTCGTCGGGTTGGCCGAGATCGGCCGTATAAGCGCAGGGCAGTGCCCCCTTCTCGCGCATCCATGCGACGGCCGCCGAAGTATCGAGACCACCGGAGAATGCGATGCCGACGCGTTCGCCGATCGGCAGTGAGGTGAGGACGCTGGACATGGGGCGTCACGCTACCGGTGCCGCCTGTCCGCGCGAGAATGTTTGCGCCACGAGGGTTGGAGGCGCCATGGTGACGACGGGCTCAGCGCGACTGCGAGCGAAGCTGCAACATCCGGTGATCGACGGTGACGGGCACTACGTAGATCTCCGTCAGCCGTTCCATGCCTACGTACGCGATCACGGCGCGGGCGAACTCCTCGAGGCCTACAACCCGTTTGCCGGCGCGCCGATGTCGGCCTTCGGCAAGCCATGGGGACAGCAGACGACCGAAGAGCGTCACTTCACCCGCAACCCGGCTCCACCGTTCTGGGTTCCGCCCGGCGACACCGACTACTTCGCCACCGTCACCATCCCGAAGATGTACTACGAACGCCTCGACGAGGCGGGCATCGACTTCTCCGTGCTCTATCCCACCGTCTCGTTCGGCTTGATGCACAACGATGACGAGACCGCGCGGCGCGGGTTGTGCCATTGGTTCAACGAATGGATCGCCGAGCAGTACCGCCCGTATTCGGACCGCATGACCGTGGCCGGGCTCATCCCCATGCACACGCCGGACGAGGCGATCGCCGAACTCGAACACATCCGCAAGCTCGGATTGAAGGTGGGCTGTATCGCAAGTTTCGTAGCGCGACCGGTTCCACAATTCGCCGATGCCTCCCCCGAGATACGCCATCGCATCCGTTTCATCGACGCGTACGGCATCGACAGCCCGCATGACTACGACCCGTTCTGGAAGCGAGCCGTCGAACTCAAGGTGCCGCTCGCCTGTCACTCCCCGTCGATGGGTTTCTCCGATCGGGCATCGAGCAGCAACTACATGTTCAACCACTGCGGCCACTTCGCCGCATCAGGCGATCTCTTGGCGCGGTCGTTGTTCTTCGGTGGCGTCACCAAGCGCTTCCCCGATCTGCGGATCGCGCTGCTCGAAGGCGGCGTCGCAGTGGGCGTCCGGCTCTACGGTGATCTCGTCGCGCGGTGGAAGAAACGCGGCGGGCCGAACATGGCGCGGCTCAATCCCGACAACATCGACCGGGCGCGCTACGCGGAGTTGATCGCCACGTATGGCAGCGACCTCGCCCGCTTCGGCCCCGACGAACTGGCGTCATCGTTGGGCACCGGACGCGACGCGGAACGCGATGACTACGCGCGGAGCGGTGTGCGCAGCGTCGAAGACATCCGCGACCAGTTCTGCACCAACTTCTATTGGGGTTGCGAGGCGGACGATCCACTCGTGGCGCTCGCGTTCGATCCTCGCGTCAATCCACTTGGAGCGCGTGTGCCGGCGATCATGGGCAGCGACATCGGGCACTGGGATGTACCTGATTTCGCCGAACCGCTCGAAGAAGCGTGGGAGCTCGTCGAACACGGCCTGCTCGACGAAGAACAGTTCCGCGACTTCGTATTCACCAACCAGGTCAAGCTCTACGGTGTCGATCCCGAGTTCTTCCGCGGCACCGTCATCGAGTCGGCGGCCGCCGCCGTTGGCTAGCGGCCAGCGCGCCGTCGACGGACACTTCGTTGGCGGGATCGACATCGGTCCCGGGCGCGACGAGCGCGTCGATGCGATCGAGGACGTCCGCGTCGAGTCGCACCTCGGCACCGGCGAGTAGGTCATCGAGTTGCGCGGTGGTGCGAGGCCCGATGATCGCGGCTGACACGCCAGGGTGCGCGAGTGTGAACGCCAGCGCAAGGTGCGGCAACGTGATGCCCGCTTGCTGTGCCAGCGAGTGCAACTCGTCGACGAGATCGAACTTGCGTTGGATCTCGGCGCGCTCGTAGTCCCACCACTGCTTCGTGACGAATTCGCGGGCCGCACGCGTCCCCGCGTCTGGTGGTGCATCGCGCGTGTACTTGCCGGTCAGCCAGCCACCGTTGAGCGGGCCATAGACGATGGTCCCGACGCCGTAGCGCTGGCACGCCGGCAACACGGCGCGCTCGATCCTGCGCGTGAAGATCGAGTACATCGGCTGTTCGCTCACCGGGCGCACCGTGCCGGCGCGCTCGGCCGCCCACATCAACTCGACGATCTCGGGAGCGCTCGCCGCTGACGTACCCACCATGCGCACCTTGCCGGCGCGCACGAGGTCGGTGAGCGCGCCGAGTGACTCTTCTCGATCGGTGGCCGGATCGAGACGGTGCAGTTGATAGAGATCGATGTGATCGAGGCCGAACCGGCGCAGCGATTCGTCGCACGCCTGCACGATCCAACGCCGCGAGCCCCCGCGGCGGTTGGGGTCCCGCCCGTGAGGGAAGAAGCACTTCGTCGCCACGATGGCCTGGTCCCGCCGATCGGCGACCGCTCGGCCCAGTATCGCTTCGCTGTCGCCGAGCCCATAGCCGTCGGCGGTGTCGAACAGATTGACACCGGCGTCGATCGACCGGTGCACCATGCGCACGCACTCGTCGGCGTCGCGGTTGCCGCCCCGCCCGAACATCATCGTGCCGAGCCCCAGGGCACCGACCTGCACGCCCGAGCGCCCCAGCGTGCGAAATTCCATGCGCCAACTATGGCGCACCCAACCCACGCGGGTGTGCCGTGGGGCACCCGGGCCCTAGACTCGAAGTTTGACCGGCCCCCGGAGGCTCTCATGGCACTGCCCGGCATCGACCTGCTCGATCTCGACCGTTTCCAAAAGCTCCAGCACCACGAGATGTTCAAGCGGCTGCGGGCCGAGGACCCCGTGTCGTGGCACGACCTTCCCGGTGGCAAGGGCTTCTGGAACGTCGTTCGCCATGGCGACCTGATCGCCATCAACCGCGACACCGCGACCTATTCGTCCGAGGCGGGCGGCGTGAGCATCCTCGACCCGGGCGAATTCGGCGAGCAGGGCGGCGTCGATCCGCGCGGTCTGATGATGCTGTACATGGACCCGCCCAAGCACACCCGCTACCGGCTGTTGGTCAACAAGGGGTTCACTCCCCGCATGATCGGTTTGCTCGAGAAGTACCTCGAGCACCGCGCCATCCTCATCGTCGACAACATCATCGAGCGCGGTTCGTGCGACTTCGTCGAAGACCTCGCGAGCGAGCTGCCGCTGCAGGCGATCGCCGAGATCATGGGCGTGCCGCAAGAAGACCGCAAGCTCCTCTTCGACTGGTCCAACCGCATGATCGGTGTCGACGACCCCGAGTACGCGAAGGGCGACGACGGCATGAATGCGTCGATGGAGCTCTACATGTACGTCAACGAGTTGGCCAAGAAGCGCAAGACCGATCCGCGTGACGACATCGTGACCAAGCTCATCAACGCCGAGGTCGAGGGCGACCGGCTCTCCGAGATCGAAT
The DNA here is from genome assembly GCA_039934635.1 of Acidimicrobiales bacterium. Taxonomy (GTDB): domain Bacteria; phylum Actinomycetota; class Acidimicrobiia; order Acidimicrobiales; family WLNW01; genus DATLFA01. The sequence goes on along the minus strand of JBDTLT010000002.1, from coordinate 56,486 downwards.
TCGACATGTTCATGATGCTGCTCACGGTGGCGGGCAACGAGACCACCCGCAACACCACCGCGTGGGGCATGTGGGCGCTGATGGAGAACCCCGAGCAATACAAAGAGCTGAGCAACAATCTCGACGCGTCGCTCGACACCGCGATCGAAGAAATCTTGCGCTGGGCCACTCCGGTGTACCACTTCCGGCGCACTGCCCTCGCCGACACCGAGTTCCGCGGCCAGGAGTTCAAACAGGGCGACAAGGTCGTCATCTGGCACACCTCGGCCAATCGCGACGAAGAGGTTTTCGACGATCCGTTCACGTTCGACATCACGCGGTCGCCCAACGAGCACATCGCGTTCGGTGGCGGCGGCGCGCACTTCTGCCTCGGCGCCAACTTGGCCCGTATGGAACTGCAACTGATCTTCCGCGAGATTCTCGAACGCATCCCCGACATGACGATGACGGCCGAGCCTTCGATGTTGCGCTCCAACTTCATCGGCGGCGTCAAGCACCTGCCGGTCAAGTACACGCCTGGCGCGAAGAAGAACCCCGCGCCCGTCAGCTAACGCACTTCTTCGATCGGTTCCAGTACCACCAACGGAACCTCGCGACCGAACGTCGAAGCCCTTTGTTGGTAGCGCGATAGCGAGTCGCGTGTCGCGGTGATCTGATCGAAGATGCGTTGGCGTTCCGCCCCCGCAGCAACGTGCGCGCGCACGGCGTGGCGCTTGCGGCGAACACAGACCCACGCCGCCGAATTGGCCCGCACGTTGCCCACCCAGTCGGGGTCGCGAGGACCGCCACCATTCGAGCCGATGACGACCATACGGCCGCCTTCGTCGGGGTAATACGGCAGCGCGCGCGGGCGCAATTGACCCGATTTGCGCCCGATGGTCGTGAGCAGGAGCGTCGGTTGATAGGGGTTGCCACCGGCCTTGGAGTACTGCCACGTGATCACCGAAAACCCCGTCAGGCGCACCAGCCAGCGGTCGAAGGCGCGACCGAGCGGACCCCGCACCACGATCCAGCGAGTGTTGCCCCGCGACGAGAACTCGATCGCAGATGCGCTCGCACTGGAATTCTCCACTGTCATGGAAGATGAACGTAGCCTGTCCGCGTGGCCGAGCGCGTGGGCGTGTATCCGGGGTCGTTCAACCCCCCGACCATTGCGCACATCGCCATCGCCACCGCGGCCCGAGAGCAACGGTCACTGGATCGGATCGTGCTCGTGTTGTCGCGCTCCCCGATCAACAAGGAACACATCGATCGGCCATTGTTCGAACACCGCGTCGAGGTGCTGCGCGCCGAGGCCGCTCGTCACCGCTGGCTCGACGTCGACATCACCGATGCCCGATTGTTGGTCGATATCGCGTGCGGCTACGACGTGCTGGTGATGGGGGCCGACAAGTGGGCTCAAGTGAACGACGCCGCGTACTACGGCGACGATCCCGATGCGCGTGACGCCGCGCTCGCCGCGCTACCGGCGCTCGCGATCGCGCCGCGACCACCATTCACGGTGCCACCCGAGCACTCGTTGATCGTCGACGCCGCGCATGTCCTCGTGTCGTCGAGCGAAGCTCGCGCCGGCAGCACCCAATGGATGGCGTCCGCGGCCCGCGCGTTCGACCGCCGCACCGGTGCGTGGTCCGACCCTGATCGCTATGAAGAATGGTTACGCGACGGCGGCGCCGAACGCGGCATCACAGGGTGATCGCACCCTTTTCGGCGCCCTGCGCCAACTTGGCATATTTGGCGAGGAAGCCCGACGTATAGCGCGGCTCGGGCAGCTTCCAGTCGGCCTTGCGTTGCGCGATCGTCGCGTCGTCGACGACGAGATCGAGTCGCAGGTTGGGCACGTCGACGCGAATGAGGTCGCCGTCTGCGACGAAGGCGATCGGACCACCGTCGACCGCTTCGGGCGCCACGTGGCCGATGCAGAAACCCCAAGTGCCGCCACTGAAACGACCGTCGGTGATGAGCGCACAATCGTGGCCGCGACCCACGCCCTTGAGCGCGCCGGTGACCGCCAACATCTCGCGCATGCCGGGCCCCCCCTTGGGGCCTTCGTAGCGGATGACGATGACCGTGCCCGGTTCGATCGACCCCGCCAGGATGGCGTCCATCGCGCTGTCTTCGCCTTCGAACACACGTGCCGGGCCCTCGAACACGCGCTGGTCGTGCGAGAGGCCCGCCACCTTGACCACTGCACCCTTGGGCGCCAGTGAGCCCGTGAGCACGTTGAGGCCGCCCTCGACATCGATGGGCTGGCTGACGGGATACACGACGATGCCGTCGGGTGCCGGCGGATCGATCTCGGCGAGATTTTCGGCCATCGTCTTGCCCGTGACCGTCATGCAGTCACCGTGCAGGAGACCGGCGTCGAGCAGGTGCTTGAGCACCATCGGCACGCCACCCACGCGATCGAGATCGATCATATGGAACTTGCCGCCCGGCTTCATGTCGGCGATGTGGGGCACACGCGCCGCGACGCGGTTGAAATCGTCGAGATCGAGATCGACCTGCGCCTCGTGCGCGATCGCGAGGAGATGTAGTACTGCATTCGTCGAGCCACCGAGTGCGTTGACCACCGCGATCGCGTTTTCGAACGCGGCCTTCGTCAGGATCTGACGCGGCCGGATGTTGCGCTCGAGCAAGTGCACCACCGCCCGGCCACTGTCGTATGCGAAGTCATCTCGGCGACGATCGGGCGCGGGCGGCGACGCGCTGCCGGGCAACGACATGCCCAACGCTTCGGCCACTGCCGCCATCGTGTTGGCGGTGAACATGCCGGCACACGAGCCTTCGCTCGGGCACGCCTTGCGCTCGATCTGACCCAACTGCTCTTCGGTGATGGTACCGGCGGCACACGCGCCGACTGCTTCGAACACCGACACGATGTCGAGCACCTGGCCGTTGTGATTGCCGGGGAGGATCGACCCGCCGTAGAGGAACACCGCGGGCAGATTGAGTCGCGCCGCGGCCATCAACATGCCCGGTAGCGACTTGTCACAACCGGCATTGGTGACCATCGCGTCGAATCGCTCGGCGTGCATCACGCACTCGATGGAGTCGGCGATGATCTCGCGCGACACCAACGAACCGCGCATCCCCTCGTGGCCCATCGAAATGCCATCGCTCACTGCGATAGTGGTGAACTCGATCGGGAACCCTCCGGCCGCCCGCACGCCCTCTTTGGAGCGCTTGGCCAACCGGGCGAGTGGGAGATTGCAGGGCGTCACCTCGTTCCACGACGACGCCACGGCGACCTGGGGCTTGTCCCAGTCGTCGTCGGTCATGCCGATGGCCCGCAACATCGCGCGAGCCGGTGCCTTGCGGAACCCTTCGGTCACATCGTTCGAACGGATCTTGACGTTTGCCTCACCCATGGGCCGGAGGCTATTCGAAAACCGGATCGATCCCGTCAACGAATCCATAGGATCGCGGCCCGTGAGAACCGGCCGCCGTCACTACGCCTGGGTCGTCTTCGGCGTTGCCTTCGGCCTGATAGGTCCGTTCGCGGCGGCCCTCCAGGCCCGCGACGGCCTGCGCCAGGTGGTGGCGGGCACTGCTCACGATCTCCCTCGGTGCAGTCGGCACGACGCAGATGACGGCGCACGCCCACGAGCGGCGCGTTCTGGTTGTTGTTCGGCAGCTTCATCTGCGGCTTGTCGACCAACGGGTTGATCCAAACCCATTTCATCTCGGCCGCCCGCGATCACCAAATCGACGAGACGACCGCCGCGGGTCTGCTCACGCGACCGCGCCGCCGTCGCGTACGGCTGGGTCTTCGCCGGCCACCAGATCGGCGTGGCCCTGATGGCCTGGGGCGTACACAACGCATCGACGCCGACCGGCCCCGCGACCACCAGCCGGTCCTCGCCACCACCTGAAAACCCTCCGGCCCGAGCGACCGTTCGAGCGGAGTCACCCTCTCTGCCCTCGCGACACGCTGCGAGGGCCGTACGATCGTCAGCGCATGAGTCCCGACACCATCATCAGTGGCCAGGGTGTCGTCAAGAAGTGGGGTTCGACCACCGCGCTCGATGGGGCGACGTTCGTCGTGCGGCACGGGGTCACTGGCCTGCTCGGCGCCAACGGCGCGGGCAAGACCACACTGCTCGGCATGATCCTCGGCCTCCACCGACCCGACCAGGGAACCCTCGAGGTCTTCGGTCTCGATCCGATGAGCGCGGGAGCGCACGTGCGCGAGCGCCTCGGTTACTCGCCCGAACATCACGTGTTGCCGGCAGACGTACAGGCGTTCGATCTGGTCCGCCACATCGCCGAGCTCCACGGCCTGCCTCGTCGCGATGCCACCAACCGCGCCAGCGATGCGCTCTATGCCGTCGGCCTCGGCGAGGAGCGCTTCCGGCCGATCGGCACCATGTCGACGGGGCAGAAGCAACGCGTCAAGTTGGCCCAAGCCATCGCCCATGATCCGCAATTGGTGCTGCTCGACGAGCCCACCGATGGGCTCGACCCGATGCAACGTGACCAGATGCTCGAGCTCATCCGCCGGTGCGCGCTCGAGTTCAACATCGATGTCTTGTTGTCCTCGCACTTGCTGGAAGAAGTCGAGCGGGTATGCGACGCGGTCGTGATCATCGGCGGTGGCGTCGTGGTCGCCAACGCGCCACTCAGCGAACTGCAATCCGACCGCGACGCCTATCTCGTCGACGTCGTGGGTGATGTCGACGCCGTGATGGGCGGCCTCGAACGCGCCGGTTTGTCGATCAGTCGTGATGGCACGCGGCTCATCGTCGAGGTCGTCGACGATGCGCAACTCGACACGATTCGCGATGTGGTCGCCACTGCCGGCGCGGGCATCAAGCGCCTCGAACGGCGGCGCCGATCGCTCGAAGATGCATTCCTCGAGTTGCTCGATCCCGACCGCGCCCCCACCGGGGTGCACTGATGACCGACGCCCGAATACTCGATCGCAGCTATCGGGCCTACGACGGTCCCCGCGGCGGCGTGCTCGGCGCGATGCGCACCGTCGCGCTGCACAGCATGCGCCACGCGCTCGGCATCAAGCGGCGCCACGGTGCGAAGGTGCTGCCGGTACTGACCATCTTGTTGGCGTATATCCCCGCCGTCGTTTTCATCGGCATGGTGGCCCTCTTCAAAGGCTTCGTCCTCGACAACGATGTGTTGCCGAGCTACGCCGGCTACTTCGGGTACGTCACGGCCGCCATCCTCGTCTTCAGCGCGTTCGTCACGCCCGAACTGCTCTGTCCCGATCGCCGGTCGGGCCTACTCGGGATGTACCTCGCGTCGCCGCTCGATCGCAACACCTACCTGCTGTCAAAGGCGGCTGCGGTCCTCGCAATCTTGTCGCTCGTGACGATCGGGCCGTTGCTGTTGCTCTTGTTGTCGTACACGATCCTCGGGCAAGGCCCTGACTCACCGCTGCAGTGGTTGGCCACGCTCGGGCGCATCATTGCCGGGGGACTTTGCATCGGCGGATTGCACACCACACTCTCACTGGCGATTTCGAGTACCACGACCCGCAAGGCCGCGGCCTCGGCGGTGATCATTCTCACGCTCTTCGGTTCGCTGATCTTGGTCCAAAACGTGGTGTTCGGCCTCGACCACTCGATCTACTACGAGCTGTTCGATTTCTTCCGTCTACCGTTCCTGTCGGTCGCCCGCATCTTCGGCGAGGCCACCACCGACAACGACCCCAAGCTCGAGCGGCTCAACGACCTCCCTGCGGCGGTGACCATCGGCGCCAACGTGGCATGGACATTCGTCTTCGCCACGTTCGTGTGGTGGCGTTATCGCCGGATCGCGGTGACCAAATGACCTCGATCGCTCCGCCACCACCCCCGCCACCACCCCCGCCCCCTCCGCCGCCTGATCTACCGCCGCCGCCCCCGCCGCCGTTGATCGTGGCCGACCACGTCTCGAAGTGGTTCGGCGATCTCGTCGCCGTCTCCGACGTCAGCTTCGCCATCGGGCCCGGCGTAACGGCACTGCTCGGCCCCAACGGGGCGGGCAAGTCCACGCTCATCCGCATGCTCTGCGGCTTGACCGCACCGGCGCAAGGCACCATTCGCGTCCTCGGCCGCGATCCACGACGCGACACCGACTTGGCCCGTCGGCTCGGCCTCGTACCCCAACAAGAGTCGCTCTTCGACGTACAGACCGCGTTCGAGTTCGTGCAGTTGGCGGCGATCTTGCACCGTTGCGAAGATCCGGCGGCCGCGGCAACCCACGCACTCGGGCTGGTCGAACTCGACCCGCACGACACCCGCCGCCTCGCCTCCTATTCGAAAGGCATGCGCCAGCGCGTCAAAATTGCGCAAGCGGTGGTGCACGACCCTGCGGTGCTCGTGTTGGACGAGCCGCTCACCGGTCTCGATCCGCGCCAGCGCGTACACATCATCGATCTCGTGCATTCGCTCGGCCAGCAAGGCAAATGCGTGGTCGTGTCGAGCCACGTGCTCGACGAGGTCGAACGGTTCGGTTCGCGCGTGCTCGTCATCGTGCAAGGCCGCCTCGCCGCCGAAGGCGACTTCCGGGCCATCCGCGAGCTGATGGATGATCGACCGCTACAGATCCTCGTGCGCAGCGATCGCCCACGCGCCATCGCCAGCCGGCTCGTCGCGACTTCGGTGGCCCTGGCCGTACGAATCGAAGATGATGCAGTGATCGTCGACACGGACGAGATCGGCACCTTCCGCCGCGTCGTTGCGCAGATTGCAAAAGAAGAGAATGCGCGGCTGTTCGAAGTGCGCGGCCTCGACGACGATCTCGAATCGGTGTTCCGCTACCTCGTCGAGGCGCGGCGATGACCACATTTGGCGCCCTCTACGACGTGATGCTGCGCCTGCAGTTCAACCGCGCGCGCGTGCTGGCGCTCGGCGCCTTGGGCGCGGCGAGCATCCTCGTCGGCGCGCTGATGGGCGTGGCCGACGACGTGACGATCAGCGATCGCATCAACTTCGTCAACGCTTTCGGGCTGGCGGTGGTGTTGCCCGTGACGACGCTCATTTTCGCGTCGGCGACCTTCGGCGACCTCGCCGAAGATCAGACGCTCGTCTATCTGTGGCTACGCGATGTTCCCCGCTGGCGCCTCGCCGCCAGCGCCATGCTGTCGACGCTGACGATCGTCATTCCACTTGTCGCCCTGCCCCTCGTGGCGACAGCAATCGCGGCACAACTCGACTCCGATGCCATCCTCGGGTCGGTCATCGCGACCATCGTCGGTGCTCTCGCCTACACGGGTGCGTTCACGGCGCTCGGCCTACGAGCAAAGCGATCGCTCATCTGGGGACTGCTCTACATCTTCATCTGGGAACAGTTCGTCGCGCGCGCCGGTCACAGCGTGCGCCGGTTTGCATTGAGCGCCTACACCCGGTCGGTTCTGTCCAAGATCTCCGGCGTTTCGATCAGAGACGCCGACATCTCGTCGGTGTTCGCGGTCGTGATCCCGATCGTGGTGAGCCTCGTGGCGTTTGCCTACGTCGCCAACCGGCTCCATCGGCACGACGTGGCGTGAACCGCCTGCGGTTGCGCATCGGCGATGACGATCGAGAGATCTTCCGCCTGGCCGTTCCCGCGCTCGGTGCGCTCATCGCCGAACCGCTCTACGTTCTCGCCGACACCGCGATCATCGGTCACCTCGGCACGCCGCAACTCAGCGGCTTCGCAGTCGCCACCGGCATCGTGCTCACCGCCTACTCGCTCTTCATTTTCCTCGCGTACGGCACCACCGCGTCGGTCGCTCGCCTCATCGGCGCCGGACAACCGCGCGAGGCGGCGCACCAGGCAATCCAGGGCATCTGGCTGGCGACCATCGCCGGTGTCGTGCTCGCGCTCGGCCTGTGGCCGCTCGCGCGCCCGCTGATCTCGCTGTTCACCGACGACCCCGTCGTACGCACCAACGCGCTCGTGTACTTGCGTATCTCACTGCCGGGGCTGCCGGCACTGCTCATCACACTCGCCGGTGTTGGCTACCTCCGCGGCCAGCAGGACACCCGGCGTCCGCTGTGGGTCGCGCTCGCCACGGCGCTGTTCAACCTCGTCTTCGAAGCGATACTCATCTATGGCCTCGACTTCGGTGTCGGTGCGTCGGCACTGTCCACGACATTGGCCCAATGGCTCGCGGCCGCCTGCTATCTGCGGTGGATCGCGCGCGCCGTTCGCGGCTTCGACGTCGCGTTGACACCGGATCGCGCGGCCATCGCCCGACTGGCACGCGTCGGCGGTCACCTTTTGATCCGCACCGCGGCGCTGCGGGGCGCGTTCGTGCTCGGCACGGCAGTCGCCAGCCACCTCGGGTCGACTGAAGTCGCGGCGCACCAGATCACGTTCAACATGTGGATGCTGCTGGCGTTGATGCTCGATGCCGTCGCGATCGCGGGACAATCGATCGTCGCCCGTCACCTCGGTGCCGGCCATGCACCGGCCGCGCGTGCCTCGGCCGTGCGCATGGTGCAGTGGTCGCTCGCAGTGGGCGTGTTGCTCGGCGTGGCGGTTTTCGCCACGCGCACCGTGATCCCGGTGGTGTTCACCGAAGACCAGGCGGTTCGCAACCTCAGCTCGTTCTTGTTGTTGTTCCTCGCGCTGCTACAGCCCTTGAGTGGTGTGGCGTTCGCGCTCGACGGGATCTTGATCGGCGCCGGCGATCTGCGCTACCTCGCGTTCGCGATGACCGGTGCGCTGCTCGTCTTCGTACCGCTAGCCGTAGCCGTCGACGTCCTCGATGCCGGCATCGGTTGGCTCTGGGCCGCGATGGTGGCGTTCATGGTCGCGCGTTGCTGGGGGATGTACCGCCGCTTCGTCACCAATGCCTGGGCGGTCACGGGTGCCGTGCGCGCCTGACCGCGCGACGCTCACCGCGCTGCATCGGTCAGTCCATCCCCCGCCGAATGCGATTTGCGCACGGGCTTCAAGCCGACAGCCCCGGCCAGGGATAGATCTCGCGGCCCCGATGCGGTAGGCCGTCCCACTTGACCACGGTGCCCGGTATCGCGTGCGTGGCGAACAGCGTGCGGCCGTCCGCTCCCCCGAAGCAACAGTTGGTCACCATGCCGTGGGCGCCAAGCGGCGCGAGGTCGAGTCGCTCGACCTCGGTGCCGGCGACGTCGATGACCTTGATGCAGTTCTCCGTCGTGCAGCACACGTAAGCGTTGCCTTCCACATCCACACAGAAGCCGTCGCCGGGCGATGACCCGAGTTGTTCGACGATCCACTCGCGCGAGCCGTCGTCGTGGAGGCGCAAGATGCCGGCCGCCTCGATCACGAGCAGCGCGCCCTCGTGGTCGAGCGCGATGCCGTTGCAATAGCGATACGGCGCGTCGACCACCGACACGACACCGTCGCGCGTCATCTTCAGTACGCGGCCGATCGGTGAGTCGGGCAAGGGATAGTGGCCGGGGTCGGTGAAGTACACGATGCCGTCGGCAGTCACCACGAGATCGTTGGGACCGTGCAACGGTGTGCCGTCGTCGACGTGGGTCGCGAGGTAGGTCACCGTGCCATCAACTGCCGCGTATTGCAGACCCGGAGGCACCGGCGAGAACGGCGGCAAGGCATCGAAGCCGGGCAGCTTGAAGAGGCTGAAGTCGATGCCGCCGTTTTGCGTGACGAGGAAGCCGCCCTCGGCCGCCGGTGCGCACGCGTTGGCGCCGCCCTTGGTTTCGGCGAAGATCGCCGTGCGGCGTTCGTCGGGCCACACCCGATACAAGCGGCCTTCGGCGACCGACGTGCACATGAGGGTGCCATCAGAGCACCACGAGGGGCCTTCACCGAAGGTCAGCTGCGCAATGATCTCCGGCGTCGGGCTCACGCCGAGAGTGTAGGGAACCAGGCGATCAGGTGCAGTTCTTGGTGGCCCACGCCTGCACGTTGTCGCCGGCCTTGGTGAACGTCGGATCCTCGAGATCGCTGACGGCCTTGCTCGATGCCTTGTCGACGTCGCCGACGTCGTAGCCGGCCTTCTTCATCGCGTCGTTCGCGGCAGTGAAGTGGGTCTTGATCGTCTCGATGTCGGCCGCGATGTCCTTGGGCGGATCACCGGCGATCGCCGCCAACGCGGTTTCGGCCGCCGTGAACTTGACCTTGACCTCCACGGGATCTTCGGACTCCAAAACACCGCTCAACTTCTGAACGGGGTCGGCGACAGCACAGAACGCCTTTGCTTGCGGTGACGTGTCTTTGCCGTCGTCGCCACCACACGCACCGAGCAGTAACGGTACGACACCTATGCAAAGCGTGACCGCGCGACGTGCACGCATGGCAGGGCTCCTTCGATCTGGGGAATCGGAGCATTCTAGAGAATGGGCAGCCGCGGTTAGGCGCGCCTTTGCATGAAGATCTCTCGGACCGCCTTGCCGTCGGCTTTGCCCTGGGTGGCCTTCATCACCAAACCGGCGAAGAATCCGTAGATCTTGTTGGCGTCTTTGTCGTCGGCGGCGACGAATCGCTGCCAGTCATCGGGATTTTCGGCGATGATCTTGTCGACGATCGCCGCGAGATCGCTGCTCTGCATGGCCTCGAATCCGCGAGCCTTCGCGACCTCTTCGGGTGAGCCGCCGGCGGCGACGAGCTCCGCGAGGACTTGCTTGGTCTGCGTCGCGCTCAACTTGTTCTCTGTTTCCATCGCAACGAGGCGAACGAACTCGTCGATCCCCATCGCACCGAAGCCGTCTTTGAGGTTCTGTTCGATGTGCACCAACACGCGCGCCGGGTCGGCACCGGCACCGATCGCTCGGAACGCGAACTCGTCCTGACCGCGATCGACGATGAGCCCGGCCCGCTCGGCGCTCACTGTTGCGACGTCGGCGAGACGACCGCGACGCGCCGCGGGCAACAACGGCAACGACGCGTCGATCCGCGCGATGTCGGCGGCCGAGGGTTCGAGCGGCAGCAGATCGGGCTCGGGGAAGTAGCGATAGTCGTCGGAGTTCTCCTTGGAGCGACCGGCGCGTGTGCGCTGGTTCTCCTCGTCCCAGTGACGCGTCTCCTGATGCGGCCGTTCGCCTGCGTCATAGAGACCGATGTGCCGGTTCGCTTCGTAGCGGATCGCTCGTTCGATCGAGCTGAGCGAGTTGATGTTCTTGATCTCGCAGCGCGTGCGGAATTCGGTCGAACCGGCGGGCCGAACCGAGACGTTGGCGTCGACGCGCATCGAGCCTTCTTCCATCTTGGCGTCGCTCACGCCGATAGCCAGCACGATCTTGCGCAGTTCGTCCACATAGGCCTTGGCTTCGTCTGCGCTGCGAATGTCGGGTTCGCTCACGATCTCGACCAACGGCACGCCCGCGCGGTTGTAGTCGACGAGCGAGTACTCGGCACCGTGAATGCGGCCATCGCCACCGGCGTGCGACGTCTTGCCGGTGTCTTCCTCGATGTGCGCCCGCGTGACGCCGATGCGCTTGCCCGCGGGCAGATCGAGGTAGCCCATCGTGTTGGTCGGCCGATCGAACTGCGTGACCTGAAAGTCCCGTGGCATGTCGGGATAGAAGTAGTTCTTGCGGGCGAACACCGAAGCGTTGACCGTGCAATTCAGGGCACGGCCGAGCTTCATGGCGTATTCGACGGCCTCGCCGTTGAGCACCGGCAACGAACCGGGCAGGCCGAGACAGACCGGGCACACGTTGGTGTTGGCATCGTCGCCGAAACGATTGCGACACCCGCAGAACAACTTGGTCGTGGTGGCGAGCTCGCAGTGGACCTCGAGCCCGCAGATCAACTCCCAGCCCTCGGGGACATCAGACATGATCGCCTACTTTCTGCGCGGCTTCGAGCACGGCCGCCACCCGGAACATCGTGGCCTCGCCCTGAAGCGGCGCGAGCACCTGGACGCCGATCGGCATCCCGTCGTCGCCCACCCCGAACGGCACTGACATTGCCGGCTGACCCGCCAAATTGCTGGGAATCGTGCACACGTCGTTGAGATACATCGTCAGCGGATCGGCCGTTTTGGCACCGAGCGCGAATGCAGTCGTCGGCGACGTCGGGCACAACAACACGTCGAAGCGCTCATAGGCGCGCGCGAAGTCACGGATGATGAGGGTGCGCACGCGCTGCGCCTTGCCGTAGTACGCGTCGTAGTAACCGGCCGACAGTGCGTAGGTGCCGAGCATGATGCGCCGCTTGACCTCTGCACCAAAGCCGGCGGTACGGGTCGCTTCCATCATTTCGGTCGTGCTGGCCCCGTCGACGCGGTTGCCGTAGCGCACGCCGTCGTAACGGGCGAGGTTGCTCGACGCCTCGGCCGGCGCGATCAAGTAGTACGCCGACAGGCCGTAGATCGTCGCGGGCACCGACGCCGTCTCGACGATCGCGCCCGCCTTTTCGAGTGCAGTGGCGGCCGCGTGCAACTGTGCCAACACATCGGGAGCAATGCCCTCACCCGAGAGCTCTTCGATGATGCCGACGCGTAGTCCGTCGACGCCGTCGTCGAGCACGTCGACCAATGAAGGCGACGCTTGTGGGATCGACGTCGAATCCATCTCGTCGTGACCCGCGATCACTTCGAGCAACAGTGCCGCGTCGCGCACGTTGGCGGCGAACGGCCCGATCTGATCGAGCGACGACGCAAACGCGATGAGGCCGTAGCGCGACACGAGGCCATAAGTGGGTTTGACACCGACCACGCCACACAATGCGGCCGGCTGGCGGATGGACCCACCGGTGTCGCTGCCGAGGGCCAGCGCGGCGAAGCCGGCAGCGACCGCCGCGGCCGAACCACCACTCGAGCCGCCGGGCACCTTGGAGAGGTCATGGGGGTTGCGCGTGGGGCCGAACGCCGAGTTCTCGGTGGAGCTGCCCATCGCGAACTCGTCGAGGTTGGTCTTGCCCACCACGATGCCGCCGGCGGCGACGATGCGCTGCACGACCGACGCGTCGTAGGGAGGGCGCCACCCCTCGAGGATGCGCGACGAGCACGTCGTGGGTAGGCCACGCGTACACAGGTTGTCCTTGAGCGCGACCGGCACCCCGGCCAGTGGCCCGGGATCTTCGCCGTTGGCCACGCGGGCGTCGATCGCGTCGGCGGCGGCGCGGGCCTGATCGGCGAGCACCAGGTTGAAGGCGTGCACGTCGCCCTCGCGGGCATCGACGGCGGCGAGGCATTCGTCGACCACGGCGCGCGCCGATCGGGTGCCGGCGCGTACCTGCGCCGCGATGTCGAACGCGGACCCGATCGTCACTGCTCTTCTCCGAGAATCTGCGGGACGCGGAACTGGCCATCCTGCGCGGCCGGTGCCGCCGCGAGGACTTCGTCGCGGTCGATCGAGGGGCGCACGACGTCGTCGCGGAACACGTTGCGCAGCGGCAGCGGGTGGGCCGTGGGCGCGACATCGCCGACATCGAGGCGTTCGATGTCCTCCGCATGGGCCAGCACGTCGGCCAGCTGTGGGGTGAATTCGTCGAGCTCGGCTTCGCTCAGACGCAGGCGCGCCAGGCGCGCCACGTGCGCGACATCGTCGCGGGTCAAACGCTGGGACATGACCATTGAATCTACTGTCGCCTCAGCAGCCTCTGACACGGGGCCCGAGCGGCCCCCAGCTGAGCGGGGATTCGGGATACCCTCGTCGCCGTGCCCGCGAAGAAGTCCTCGGCCGGCAAGCCGCGCAAACACGAGTTCCTGTCACCGTCGTGGATCGACGCGGTGCGCGACGTACGCGACGAGTACCACGATCGGGTCCAGCCGCCGTCGATCCCGGTGCGGGCCAACGTGGTCGTCACCGGGGCGCCGTTCGGCGAGCCCGAGATCCTCGGATCGATCGACACGGCGAGCGGGCAGCTCGCGCTCGAAGAGGGCCACCTTCCCGAACCCGACCTCACGATCACGACCGATTACGCGACGGCGAAAGCCTTGTTCGTACAGCAAGACCCCAACGCCGCGATCCAGGCCGTGTTCGGCGGAAAGATCCGGGTGCAGGGCGACATGACCAAGATGCTGGCGCTGCAGTTGCCGCTCAACGAAGCCGACAGCGCAGCGATCGCCCGCGAAATCGCCGACCGCATCAAGGCCTTCACCGCCGACTGACCCTCTCCGCCCTCCGATTACTGCCGTTCTCGCTGTCAAACGTGGCTGTGGAGCCCACGTTTGACAGCGAGTTCGGCATGAAAATTAGGCTGGGTCAGTTGCTAGCGCATGATGATCTGGACGAGGGTGTCCTTCGGATAGCGCTCGCCCGCCGGCGGATTGGTGATGAGCACCTTGCCGCTGGGCGAACCGGTGACGCCGCTGATCTTGAACCCGGCGCTTTCGAGGGCCGCGGTCGCCTGATTGAGTGTCATGCCGACGGTATTGGGCACCACACGCGGCTCGGGGCCCTTCGAGACGCTCACGGTGACGACGGCGTCGACATCGAGCTTGGTGCCCGGCACGGGGTCGACCGAGATCACCATGTCCTTCGGCACCGTCTCGCTGAAGTCATCTTTCAACTGCGGGTTGAGCCGCAGCGCCTTGAGCGCGTTGACGACAGCGTCTTTCGGCTGAAGCTCGAGGCCCGTCGGGACCGCTCGCTGCTCGGGGCCGTTGGAGACGACGAGCGTCAGCGTGCTGCCCTTGGGCGCCTGCGCCGCGGCGGGCTTGTTGGCATCGTCGACGATGCGGATCACCGAGCCCTTGGGGAACTTCTCGTCGAATACGACCTGGGGCTCGGTGACGTTGAAGCCCGCCTGGATCAGCAACTCGCGCGCCTCTGCCGCGGCCCGGCCGGCGAGGTCGACGGGCAACGCCACCAGGGGCTTCCCGCGCGAGAGGTAGTAGGTGAGCGTCTGGCCCTTTTCGAGGGCACGGCCGGCCGGCGGGTCGGTTTCGACGATGTTGCCCGCCGAGACATCGTTGTCCCGCGAGTCGACCCGCACCGTGACCCAACCGTTGCGGGCGGCGACATCGAGCAACTCGCTCTCGGGCCTGTCGCGAAAGTCGGGCACGTCATGGCTGCTGGCCTTGTCGGCGAGCGCCACCCCGAGTGCACCGAGCGCGAAGATCATGACGATCGCGATGCCGAGCGCGATCGGCCAGCGGCGCGGTGGGCGGGTGTCGATGAATCGGTCGTAGGGCGACCCGCGCAACGCGCCCGAGCGCGACACCGCGGGCACCGTCGATCGACGATCGGGCAGCCGCGTCGCCGGCTGATCGGTGACCGTCGCCAGGCCGGTGCCGGCGTCGGGGCCAGGCCTGAGGATCTCGGACGGCGCGATCAGCGTCGGATCGCGGTCGGCCTCGATCGGATCGCCGCGCGAGATGCTGCTCACGAGGGGCAACGGCTCGGGCCGCACGAGATCTTCGGCCGCCGCCATCAAGGCGATGCTGAACTCGCCCGCATCAGGTCGTTGTGCCGGGTCGGGATGCGCGGCGCGTTCGATCGCCGGGCCCAACGCGCCGAGTTCGTCCGGCGCGCGAAGTTGATTGTCGACTCGCGCCATCAGCGTGCCGAGCGCGGTGTCGGTGCTGAAGGGCACCTCGCCGGTGACGGCTTCGATGAGTACCAGCGCGAGCGAGTAGAGGTCGGACTTGCCGGTGAGCGCCTCACCCTTGGCCTGTTCGGGCGACGCGTAGCGCATGGTGCCGAGCATCACGCCCGCAGGTTCGGTCCACGCGGCCTCGGAGAGCGCCTTGGCCAACCCGAAGTCGGCGAGGCGCAGCCGTCCTTCGTCATCGAAGAGCAAGTTGGCGGGTTTGATGTCGCGATGAATGATGCCGCGCTTGTGGGCGTACTCGAGCCCGCGGGCGGCCTCGAGACCGACCAGCAACGCTTGCGACGCAGTGAGCCGATGACCCGCGTCGAGCATCATGCGCACGCTGCCACCGCCGAGGAATTCGCTCACCAGATAGGGCACGTCGTCGTTGCCCCAGTCGTAGACCGCCATCACGTGGGGATGGTTGAGCGCCGCCACGGATTGGGCTTCGGCGCGGAAGCGGCGGAGGAAGACTTCGTCCTCGGCCAGGGCGGTGTGCAGCACCTTGACCGCCACCCTGCGGCGCAGGATCGCGTCGTCGGCCAGGAAGACGCGCGCCGAGGACCCGGTCGCAATCGGGGCTACCAGGCGATACCGGCCGCCGAGCACTTTTCCGACGAGGTCGTCCAACGCCACAGTCACCGCGCATCAGGCTAACCGCCGACCGGCCAATGGCCGGTGCACCGTGGTTGACTGGAGCCATGCGTTTGCGGGACCGGCTCCTGATTGCCGGAGCGGTGCTCCTCGCCGGCGTGCTCATCGTGATCGCCGCCTCGGTCGGCGGTGATGAGGGCAAATGCCCTGGTCTGCCCGCTGCGATCGAGGAATTGGAGCCCGGCTGCAATGCCTCTGCGCTGCAACTCGACGCCGTGGTGGTCGACCTGGCGCCCGGCTACGAAGGCGAATTGACGATCAACGACGTTGCCGTGCCGGTCCAGGTGATTTCTTCGCTGAACCGCATCGAATACCGGCCGGGGGTGGGCCGGGAGATCGAGCGACTGCAGGCCCAGACCAACCGGGCCCGCGTCACCTATTGGCGATCGTCGGTCGGGCGCGACCAGTCGGCGACCTACGCGTGGTCGTTCCGCGTCACCTGACGTCGCTGCCGAATCACGCTCCCGCGATGATCTGATCGATCATGGCGAGCGCGTCGCGGGGGTCTTCGTCGACCACGACGCCGTGCAGGCCGATAGCAACCGCGGCGTCGACGTTGGGCGCGAAATCGTCGAGGAAGATGGCGGACGCAGGGTTGGTCACGCCGAGGCGGCGCAACGCGAGGTGGTAGATGTCAGGGTTCGGCTTGCGCACGCCGACCGCGCTCGAGTCGACGACATCGTCGAAGAGTTCGTCGACCGGAATCAAGCGACGCCAACGCTCGGAGAATTCGCGCACGTTGTTGGTGACGATGCCCATGCGCAGCCCGCGCCCGCGCAACATGCGCACCTTGTCGGCGACAATCGTGCGGTCAATGCCGTCGTCGGACATCGACGCGAAGAACTCTTGTAATTCGAAGGTCACTCCGCTCGCGCGTGCGGCTGCGGTGATCTCCCCGAAGGCATCTGCGAGCGGCATCTCGCCCCGCTCGACGCGATGCCATGGGTGATCCGTGTCGTCGTGATACGAGCCGAAGACCGCCGCGAAGAGACCATCGAAGTCGAGTCCCTTTGCCTCCGCGAACCGCCGCCCCGCGTGGAACGGAGACGGCGTGAAAACTCCACCGAAGTCCCACAGCACGGCTTCGATGGGCACGGCTTTGAACGGCACGGTGCCGGTCAACGCAACTCCCCTGTGTCGAGCAGGTGGTTGAACGCGTCTTCGTCGATCATCGGGACGCCCAGCTGTTCGGCCTTGGTGACCTTGTTCGCTCCGGGCGAATCGCCGAGCACCACCGCGAGCGTGTTCTTCGAGACGCTGCCCGTCGCCTTGCCGCCGCGTGCTTTGACGGCAGCCTCTGCGGCTTCGCGTGAGTAATTGGGCAGCGTCCCCGTGATCACGACGGACTTACCGGTCAACGTCTGTTCGAGCAACGTGTTGGCGTCGGTCGGCGCCGAGAAGTTGAGTCCGGCGGCGCGCAGCTTTTCGACGATGGCCCGATGGTGCTCGTCGGCGAAGTACTCGTACACGCTGTGCGCAGTGATGGGCCCGATGCCGTTGACCGCGGCAAGCTGCTCTTCGCTGGAATTCATGATGCGGTCGAGGTCACCGAACGCCGCGGCCAGTGCTTCGGCGGCGACACCGCGCACATGGCGGATGTTGAGGCCGACGAACAACGCGGACAGCGGGCGGGTCTTGGAGTTCTCGATCGCAGCGCGCAGATTGTTGACCGACAGATCGCCGAAGCCCTCGAGGGTGCGCAAACGATCGAAATCGATGGAGTACACGTCGCCGATGTCGTTGATGAACCCTTGCTCGACGAACAACTGCACCCGCGACTCGCCGAGGCCTTCGATGTCCATTGCTTCGCGCGACGCGAAGTGTTCGATCCAGCCGGCCTTTTGAATCGGGCAGACCGGATTGCGGCAGTAGTGCGCGGCATCGCCGGCCTCGCGCGTCAACGGATAGTGCTCAGGGCACGAGCAGTGCGAAGGGAACACCCACGGCGCGAGGCCTTTGGGTCGTTCGGCAAGAACCGGGCCGACCACCTCGGGGATCACGTCACCGGCTTTGCGCACGATCACGGTGTCGCCCGGCCGTACGTCCTTTGCCTTGACTTGATCTTCGTTGTGCAGCGTCGCCACGCCGACGGTCGAACCGCCGACGAAGACGGGCTCGAGCACCGCGAACGGCGTGGCCTTGCCCTTGCCTCCGATCGACACCTGGATGTCGCGCAGCCGCGTGGTGCGCTCTTCGGGCGGGAACTTGAACGCGATCGCCCACTTCGGCGCGTGCGAGGTCGAACCCAAGGCCCGCTGCCGCTCGATCGAATCGACTTTGACGACCACGCCGTCGATCTCGTAGGGCAGGTCGTGGCGGTGCTCTTCCCGATGCTCGATGTACTTGCCCGCTGCCGTGAGGTCCTCGACGACGCGCATTTCGGGGTTGACCGGCATACCGAGCGACCCCAGGTATTCGAGGGTCTCGGCGTGCGACTGCAACGGTGGCGCGCCTTGCACTTCGCCCACGCCGTACGAAAAGAACGACAGGTTGCGCGACGCCGTCATGGTGGGATCTTTTTGCCGCAGCGAACCAGCTGCGGTGTTGCGAGGGTTGACGTAGGTGCGCTCGCCCGCCGCCCGCAACGCGTCGTTGAGCGCGGTGAACACTGCGAGCGACATGTAGACCTCGCCCCGCACTTCGAGCACCGCCGGCGCGCCCTTGCCCAATCGGTGCGGTACATCGGCGATCGTGCGCACGTTGGCCGTGACGTCTTCACCGACGCGGCCGTTGCCGCGTGTGGCGGCACGGACGAGGCGCCCCTTCTCGTAACGGATCGAGATCGCCAGGCCGTCGAACTTCAACTCGCACACGAGCGGGCCGACCGGCACTGCGCCCACGCCGCGGGCGGCGCGCTGACCCCACGCCTCGAGGTCCGCGAACGTGAAGGCGTTGTCGAGCGACATCATCGGCAGTGAGTGCACGACCGCGGCGAACTGCACGCCCGGAGTGCCCCCGACCGAATGCGACGGCGAATCGGGCGCATCGAGTTCGCGATACTCCGTCTCGAGGCTGCGCAACTCGACCATCAGCGCGTCCCACTCGCTGTCGGGAATGCTGGGCTCGTCCTCTTCGTAATAGCGGCGGTTGTGCTCGCGAATCTCGCCGCGGAGCGCTTCGATGCGCACGGCCGCGATCGCGCGCGCGTGGTCCTCGGTGACGTCGCTCATCGTGCCCCGACAATAACTCCATGGCGGGTGGGGAGTTAGTGTCGCCGCCGATGGCGAAGCTCGATTGGCGACCGTGGCCGCTCCGGGTGACCTGGGCTCTGCTACCGCTTCTGCTCGGCCCGCTGCTCGCCGACGCGCTCGACCCGCGTGACGGCCTGTTCCGGCGCGGCGTCTCGATCGCGTTGTGGGCGACGTGGGCCGTCACGCTGATCGCCACCGCGATCCCCCGCCCACTGACGCTGACACTGGTACGCATCGTGGTGCCGGCATCGAGTGCGGCAGCGGTGTGGGCGGCGTTGGCCCATGGAGCGCACGCCAACACCGCGGTAGGCCTCGTGGCGGCAGTGGTCGCCACGGTATGCGCGCTGTTGCCGACAACCGGCGATGCATTCGCCGACGGCGCGTCATACGGCGACGAACGGCGATTCCTGCTGCGCGCTCCCGGTGCGTTCCTACTCGGCCCGATCGAACTCGGATGGGCGGTCATCGTCGCCGGGGTTGCGGTCGGCCCGCTGTTGTTGCTCGCCCGCCAATGGATCGCGGGCGCGATCGTGACCGTGGTCGGCGGGCTTGTCGTGTGGCGCGTATGGCGTTCGCTCGACGCACTGAGCAACCGCTGGCTCGTCTTCGTGCCCGCCGGAGTCGTGCTGCACGACGCACTCGTATTGGCCGAGCCGACCCTGTTCGCCCGCACCAACATCACATCGTTCGGGCCGGCGCCTGCCACTACCGGCGCACTCGATCTCAGCGTCAACGCGCTCGGCCTCGCCCTGCAAGTCGACCTCGAAGTACCGCAGAGCCTCGCGATCATCGAAGGCCCGGCCCGCCGGCGATCGGCCGAAGCGCGACCGGTGACAAGCCTGATGATCGCCCCGTCGCGGCCGGGCGCGGTGGCGATCGAGGCGAGCACCCGCCACCTCACCGCCTGACCACCGCGCTCGCCTCTCCACGACCCGTTCAGGGTTGGACGATGCCGCCGCCGAGCACAGTGTCGCCCTCGTAGAACACGGCGCTCTGGCCGGGGGCGATCCGGCGCTGAGGCTCGTCCCAACGCACGAGCACGCGGTCGTCGTCGACGACGTCGACAGTGGCCGGACGCGGGTCGCCGTGCGCGCTGCACTGCACGAGGCACCGGCCTGCGACAGGCGAGTCGGACCACACGACGTTGGCGAGCATCAGCCGATCGCGGTCGAGATCGGCGCGAGAGCCGACGACGACGGTCGCCGCCGCAACGTCGACATCGACGACGAATCGACGCTGCCCCGCGCCCGCGAGATCGAGACCCTTGCGCTGGCCGACAGTGACCAACTCGACTGCGGGCACTTGACCCAACTCGTTGCCCGCGGTGTCGACGATGCGACCGGCGCGCAGCGGAATGCGGGCGCCGAGAAACTTCTCTCGCCCACCGGTCGCGGTGATGAAGCACACGTCCTGGCTGTCGGGTTTGGTCGCGGTGCGCAGCCCCAGGCGCGCCGCCAACGTGCGCACGCCGGCCTTGTCGATATCGCCGATGGGCAAGAGGATGCGAGCCAACTCGGGCTGGCGCAACATGTAGAGGACGTACGACTGATCTTTGAGCGGATCCGCGCCGCGCGCCATGCGGCGCGTGCCGCCGACGTCGACGATGCGAGCGTGATGACCCGTGGCGACCATGTTGAAACCCAATGCGTCGGCGCGGCGCAACAAGCGATCGAACTTGAGATGGCGGTTGCATTCGATACACGGGTTGGGCGTGATGCCCGACGCGTAGGCATCGACATAGGGCTGCACGACGTGCGCGTCGAAATCGTCGCCGAAGTTGAACACGTGGTGATCGATGCCCAGTTGGTCGGCGACTCGCCGCGCGTCATCGACGTCGGAGACCGAACAACAGCCGCTGTCGGAGTCACCACCCCACAGCTTCATCGTCACGCCGGTCACCGCGAAGCCCTGCTCGAGCAACATCGCTGCCGCGACCGACGAGTCGACCCCGCCCGACATCGCCACGAGCACTTCGGGACGCGTGCTCATCACCGGCTCATCCGAAACGCCGGAGCCGGGCGACGGCCGCAGGCACCGCATCGAGCGCAAGGTCGACATCGTCGGCCGTCGACGAATAGCCGAGCGTGAGCCGCAGCGAACCCTGAGCGAGCTCGCGGTCGACGCCCATCGCGGCGAGCACGTGGGACGGGTCTTGTGCGCCGCTGGCGCACGACGATGCCGCCGACGCGAGAACGCCTTCTTTTTCGAGCAGGAACAGCAGCGCCTCGCTCTCGGTCTGGGAGAAGCAGACGTGGCAGTTGCCCGCAACCTTGTGCGAGCGGTCGTGGCCGTCGCCGATGCCCGACACACCCGACTCGTAGGTGTCGGCCACCGCAGCACGCAGGCCCTCGGCCAGACGATCGCGCAGCGCACTCACATGCGCAACAGTTGCGGCTCGTGTCTCGACCGTGGCGCGCGCCGCAGTCGCCATGCCGACGATGCCCGCGACATTGTGCGTACCGCTGCGGCGGTCGTGTTCTTGCCCGCCTCCGAGCAGCAGCGGCTCGAGCGTGGCGCCGTTGCGCACGACGAGCGCGCCGACGCCTTTGGGGCCGCCGAACTTGTGGGCACTGATCGTGATGAGATCAGCGTCGGCACACTCCGCCGCAACGTCGACCCACATGAATGCGTTGACCGCATCGGTGTGCAGCAGCGCGCGAGGGGCCAGGCGGCGCACGATGGCAGCCACCTCGCGGACGGGCTGCACTATGCCGCTCTCGTTGTTGGCGAGCATCACCGACACGATCGTCACCGTGTCATCGAGGGCATGCTCGAGCGCGTCGAGGTCGATGATGCCGCGCGCGTCGACGCCGACGACGCGACCGTGAAGCGCCTCGACGGGATGCAGCACCGCGTGATGCTCGATGGCGGAGCAGACCGCCACGCCACCGTGACGACGGACCGCACCGAATATGGCCATGTTGTCGGCTTCGGTGCCGCCGCTCGTGAAGACGAGGTCGGCCGGCCGGGCGCCCAGCGCCTCGGCAACGATGTCGCGAGCGTCGTCGACGGCGCGCCGGGCCGCGCGCGCCATCGAGTGCGCGCCGGACGGATTGCCATAGTCGACGGTGTAGAACGGCAGCATCGCGTCGACCGCTTCGGGTCGCACCGGCGTCGTCGCCGCGTGATCGAGATACGCACTCATCCGATCAGACTATCGAGGGTAGGCAGCGGTCCAGCCGTAGCCCGACCAGACGGGCGACGGCGTGCCGTGCCGGCGCTGATACGCGGCCACGACACACACGATGAACATCTCCGCGCCGATCGTCGGAGGCAGCGTGTGGCGCAGTTGGTGGGCCAGCGGCCGCGCCAGCCGATCGGCGAGCCGAGTACGGGTAGCGCTGTCCAACTCGAGCACGCGCAACAGGAAGGAGCGCAGGAGCTCGTATTGGGCGGTCGACAATGTCGCGACGTCGAGCAGGCCGATGTAGCCCTCGTAGCCCGGCGGCGTAGGGAACACGACGGCACCGACGGCCCTGTCCTGCTTTGGCTCTCGTATGACGAAGGTGCCCGCAGCGAGGTCGCCACAGCGTTGCGTGCGCGGCGTCATGACACCGACCAACACACCGATACCGAACGGAAGATCGATGAGCTGGAACAGGCTGCGCACGACAGCGTGTCGAGCGCGGATGGGTCCGCCTTCGTTCGTCACCACGCGCAGACCGAGCGCACGTCGACCGAGCGTGCGACCTTGCATACGAAGCTCGGCAACGATCGGGTAGCCGAAGAAGAGCAGGGCCATGCCGACGATGACGACGACGATGGCCGCCGTGTCGCCGACCGACAGCTGGATGAAGTTGATCCCGACGCTCAACGCCCAGAACCCGCCGAGCAACACCAGGCAATCGATCAACCTCGACATCAGCCGCGACGCGAGGCCGGCGACTTCGAAGTCGAGGAGTACGGCCTCGGGGGTGACGATGCCCCGCGACGGAGAACGCTGAGTAGCGACCACGATCCAGTACCGTACAAGGTGCGTGGACATCGACCGCTACATGGCGCTCAACGAAAACACTTGGCGCGAGCTCGACGCGCTCGTCGATCGTGCCGGCACCATGGGCTCGAGGCTGTCACCGCCCGAGGTCGAGCGGTTGCTCCAGCTGTACCAAAGGGCATCAGCGCATCTGTCGTATGTGCACACGAACTTCAACGATCCGGCGCTCTCCGCCCGCCTCTCGCGTACGGTCGGCTCGGCGTCGGCAGTCATCTATTCGACACCGGCGCGTGCAGGGCGCGCGATCGGCCGGTTCTTCTCGCGCACTTTTCCCGCCGCGGTCTGGCACGCGCGACGCTTCGTCGTCATCAGTGCGCTGCTCATGTTTCTCCCTGCAATCGGCATCGGCGCGTGGCTGTCCAACAGCGACCATGCCCGCGACGTCGCGATCTCGCCCGAATTGCAGCAGGCCTATCTCGAGGAAGACTTCGAGAATTACTACTCGTCAGAGGCGGCTGCCGCCTTCAGCACCAAGGTGTTGGTCAACAACATCCAGGTGTCGTTCCTGGCATTCGTCGGTGGCATCGTGTTCTGTCTGCCGACCGTGTATTTGCTGATCTTCAACGGTGCCAACGTCGGCGTCGCCGCCGGCCTGTTCCATAGCGCCGGCAAATGGCCCAAGTTCTACGGCCTCATACTGCCGCACGGCCTTCTCGAGCTCTCGGCGATCGTCGTGGCCGGCGCGGCCGGCTTGAGTCTCGGGTGGGCGCTCATCGCGCCGGGCGAGCAAACGCGCGCCCGCGCGCTCGCCAACGAAGGCCGGCGCGCGGTATCGATCCTCATCGGGTTGATCCTTGCGTTCACCGTTGCCGGCATCATCGAAGGCTTCGTCACGCCATCAGGATTGCCGACCGCGATACGCGTCGGCATCGGGGCCGTCGTCGGGCTCACGTTCTGGAGCTACGTCGTGATCCTCGGGCGCAACGCGGTTGCGCAAGGGTTCAACGGCTCGTTCGGCGAAGCGCGGTGACCGGCCGTCACAAACGGCCGGTGGCCTTCACCTTCAGATAGGCGTCGGCGAGCGCGAGCGGCAGCGCACGCGGTGGCGCGTCGATGACCGTGGCGCCGAGTCGCTGCAGGCGCAGCACCGTGCGCCGTCGTTCTTCGAGCGCACCGATCGCCGCGACCTTGCGGTACACGTCCTCGTCGGTCGTCGCCGCACCCTGCGCCCAGCCGACGACGGCCGGATCTTGCACTGCCGCGATCACGACGACGTGATTGCGCGCGATCAACCCGAGCGACGGCAGCAATGACTCGCCCACCGCTTGCTCGACGAGGTCGGTGAAGATGACCAGCATCGCACGGCGACGGAATCGCACCATCGTCTCATTGAACGCGCCGCGGTAGTCGCTTTCGGCGAACACGGGCTCGAGGTCGAACATCGCTTCGACGACCTTGCCCAGCTGACTGCGCGAATTGGACGCGGGCACGACGGCCCTCACCTCTTGATCGAACGCGAGCAATCCGCAACGATCGCCGAGCCGTGTGGCCACCGTCGTCAGCGTCATCACGGCGTCCATCGCATGTTCGACTCGGGCGACTCCGTCTACCGTGCCCGCCATCACGCGGCCGTTGTCGAGCAGGTTGATGACGGTCTGGTTGCGCTCGGCCCGATACGTGCGGACGATCGCTCGACCCGACCGCGCGGTCGCCGCCCAATCGACGCGACGGAAGTCGTCGTCGACGGTGTACTCGCGCAGTTGATCGAACTCGGTACCGCCCCCGAGGCCCTTCGCGGACCGCAGGCCGATCTCGAGGATGCGCGCTTTGTTGATGCGCAACTCTGCTTCGTCCTTCGAACGAAACGACGGGAAGACCTTGATGCTCATCGGCACGTGGCGGGTGCGCTGGCGT
Organism: Acidimicrobiales bacterium; assembly: GCA_039934635.1. Taxonomy (GTDB): domain Bacteria; phylum Actinomycetota; class Acidimicrobiia; order Acidimicrobiales; family WLNW01; genus DATLFA01. The sequence goes on along the minus strand of JBDTLT010000002.1, from coordinate 31,379 downwards.
GCGATCAAACCCAGCGGACCTTCGATGCGCAGCGCGATTTCGTCGACAAGGAACTCGCCACGCCGCGTCGGTCGCAGATCGACACCGACACTGCCCGTAGACCGCCGAGGCAGGCGCATGCGCATTCGCCGCGTCGCCGCGCCCAACGACGGTGCGAGCTCGTCGGCGAAGATCACCACGGCCGGCCGTTGCGTGGGATTGCGCAGCGACCAGCGGATCGTGGCCGGCGTGCCCAGCGCGATGACCGCGGGAAGCTCGCGGTGGATCTCGATGGTGCGCGGCCGAACGGCGAGTGCGAAGTCGACGATCGACAGCCCCACGAGAATGGCCATGACGACGATCCACGTCTCGGGTTGAGGCGACGCGCTCAGCGCCAGCGCGATCGCCGAAACGACGAAAGCCACTGCGAGCCGGCGAGTCGGTACGGGCATCGAATGTCTAGCGGGGTGCCGGAACGGTGGCGAGTAGCCCGTCGAGCACGGAGTCGGTGGTCGCGCCCTCGAGCTCCAACTCGGGACGTAGCTGTACGCGATGGCGAAACGCCGGCTTGAGCACGGCCTTGACCTCGTCGGGCGTCACGTACGCGCGCCCGGACAACCACGCCCACGCTTTGGCCGCACGCAACAACATGGCGGTGGCTCGAGGCGATGCACCGAGTGACAGCGACGGCGAATCGCGAGTCGCACGGGCGAGCGCGACCATGTAACCGAGCACCGGGTCTTCGACGCGCACCGCGCCCACCTGTTCACGAGCGCGTGCCAGGTCGGCCACATTGGCGACCGCATGCACACCGACCGACGCGAGGTCGTGGGGGTTGAGCCCACGATCGTGGCGCCGGACGACCTCGTGCTCTTGCTCGGCTGTTGGATACGCGACCGTCAGCTTGAACAAGAAGCGATCGAGTTGCGCCTCGGGCAACGGATAGGTGCCTTCGTACTCGACAGGGTTCTGCGTCGCGACAACCACGAACGGATCGGGCAACGCGCGGCTGCGCCCGTCGACGGACACCTGTCGCTCCTCCATGACTTCGAGCAGAGCAGACTGCGTCTTCGGTGGTGTGCGGTTGATCTCATCGGCGAGCAACAAGTTGGTGAACACCGGTCCTTCGCGGAAGCGGAAAGTGCTCTCCTCTTGCATATAGATCATCTGGCCGAGCACATCCGACGGCATGAGATCGGGCGTGAACTGGATTCGCTTGAAGTCGAGATCGAGCGATGCCGCGAGCGTCTTCACCAACAATGTCTTGGCGACGCCGGGTACTCCTTCGAGCAACACGTGGCCGCGGACGAGCAGCGCCGCGACCAACCCCGACAGCACGCCGTCTTGACCGACGACGGCCTTCGCGATCTCGCGGCGGATCGCAAGGATCGGTTCGCGCGCGCTGTCGTCGGTCGAGGCGGACGACGGCGCGGTCGAACGCACCGGCGGTTCGTAGCTCGGCGGCGGGTAGGCCCCGCCGGGCGCGGGCGGCGGTGGGGGCGGCGCGGGCGGTGGTGGGGGCGGTGGATTCACACCTTCATCGTTTGCCACTCAGAACCTCCTGACGAAGCGACTGCAGTTGTTGAGCGAGCGCGACGAGTTCGTCCTCGTTCGCGACGGGCTGGTCGATGAGCAACGCTCGGACGCGATTGCGATCGGCGCCGAGCCGCACGTCGAGCAGCGCCGCCAGCGACTCGGCGTCGTCCGCTCGCCCTCCCCCGATGCGGCGCGCGATCTCTCGCCGCGCATCGGCGCGCAGTACCGCCGCCGCGTAGGTCGGCGAGTTCGTGCGTTCGAGCAGATGACCGACCGCTTCGACGAACTCCGAGCCTTCGATCTCGATGCGCGGTATCTCGAGCACGGGACGGCCGAGGCGGCGTCCCCTCCAGATCGCGAAGACAACGAACGCGAGCGCGATCTGGAGCAGGCCATAGCGGATACCCGGCCGGATCAAACCCCACAACGTCTCGTCGCCCGAACCGAACGACGGACCGCGCACGAACGCCACTTTGGTGCCTTGCTTGGGCGCCAGAAGGCTGACCGCGACCACCGCATTGTCGGCGTCATCGAGGTGACCGTTCTGAAAGATCGACGAGCCTCCGACTGCGACGATGGTGCCCTTGCCTTCGGGGATCGCGACGATCAGCGCGTCACCGCTGACGGTGAAGCAACGCGTCGACGGTGTCGGTGGCCGGAAGAGGAAGGCTCCTTCGACCCGCACGGTCTGCGCTTGGGACAGTGCCCCGATCGTGCAATCACCGGCGTCGAGACTGTCGTCCTGAACGACACCCGATCCGAGCAGACCGCCGAGTCGTGGCACGAACGACGACTGCGGGTCGGCAACGACGAGGATGCCACCGTTGCGCACCCAGAGGCGCATGTCGGATGTATCGGTGCGGCCGTATCGATCGGCGGGCATGAACGCCACCGTGCGGTCCGCGGCGGGCGCACCGTCGATGACGTCGACGTCGGCCCCGAATGACTCGGCCAGCAACACCAGCGCCCGCATCCCCGATGCCGCCGTGCTGTCGGGGGCAAGCGGCTGCGTCGAGTGCCCATCGCCGCGACCCACGATCGCGAACGCGACGACGATGATCACGACGAGCGCGACCCACAGCACCCCGCGACGCGAGCCGCTCATGCGAGCACTCGCGCTGCAGCGGTGAGAACCTGTTCGGCACACATCCGGAACCGACTGTTCTCCTCGGGCCCGGTCGACTCGTTGCCGTACCACGCCCGTTCGAAGAGATCGGTGGCGGTCGCGAACGCGCTCGATTGGTCTGGGAGCGCGCGCGTCATGTCGCCGCGATATTCACCGGGAGTGCGGCCGGGCACGTTGACGAGCACCTGCCGATCGAACAGTTCGCCCAACAACCATCGATAACGGGCCCGTAGCGCGAGCTTCCACTGACCCGCCGCTTCGGCGGCCAAGGCATCGGCCCGCCACACATCGGCGGGACGATCCTCTTCGATGTCGATGGTAGGGGCGTCGGCGCGGCTGGCGGACGCGGGCAAACCGAACCGGATGCGCGAGATGACGTAGGCCAAGGCCGCCAGGCACACGATGAGGATGATGAAACCGACGACGGTGTTGCCTCCGGCGGCGCTGGAGAACGGGACTTTGATCTGCTTCAAGAGCCAATCGACCACACGTTGCGCGAGGTTCTTCGAACCACTGCGGAACTGGCTATCGCTCAGGATCTGATCGGCTTTGTCCTTGACGACGCCGGGTGGTGGATCAGGAGTCGGGAGGTCGGCGAGCAACAGCGCCAACGAAAAGCAATAGATCCTTCTCATGCGAGACGACGACTGCTATGCGGATTCATTGCGGAAACAACTCACTCGCGAGGATCTCGATGTCCATGCCTTCGCTGCGCACCCGTAGGTCGAGATAGAAGATGACCGCGGCGATGGCGATGAAGGCGGTGGTGATCGTGGCGAACATGACCGAAGCGAGGCCCACGACAACCCATCCGTAACCGTCGTCGCCCAAGCCCGCGGCGATCGTCGACGGCAACCAACCGAACAACACACCGAGCAAGAACACGACCGACGCGCCGAACAGCGCGAACGCGCACGTGTGCTTGTAGTGGCGTCGAGTGAGCGCCCATGAACGGCGCACCGCCGCGACAGGGCCGATGTTCTCGATGCCGATCACCGGGCTCGTCAGGCTGACCAACGGGATGACGAGCAAGGTGCCGACGCCCAGGCCGACGGCCGCAACCGCTTCGATGAGATGCACGAGAACGAACGCCGCCAGCGCGCGCGGCACGATACGCCCGCTGGCGCGCAGTACGACCGCGGCATCAGGGACCTTGCCTTCGAACCACAGCGCCAGCATCTTTCCCATGAGCGCGCCGCTGATCGACAGCACCATGAGATCGAGGAGATACACGATCGCGCTCCAGCCTTGATCGTTGACGATGCGCCCGAATCGCCCGGGCGAACTGAAGAACTCGACGATGGACGCATTGCCCGAGCCGCGCCCGAGGTAGGCCTGCAGCAGGCTGACCGGCAACACCATCGGCAGGAGCAGCAAGGTCACCGCGCGCGGCTGCGACTTCAATACAGCGAACGCGCCATCCATGACGTCGACGAGACGCATCGGTCGCAAGCGCACCGGGAAGGTCGTATCCGATCGTTGGCGCAGACGCAGTTGGCGCACCCGCTCGGCGCTGATCGTGCCCGACGGCACGACATCAGCCGGCCCGACCAGAGCCTCGGTCCCACCCGGCTCCGCATCGGGCGCGACCCAAAGCGGGTTGGGAGCCTGATAGGGCTGGGTCACGCTACGTAGGGCTCCTTGCTAAGACCCGAGCGGCCTCACAGAGCGGAGGGCCAGGGCATCCCATTCTGTCGCGTACCGCGAAAGACTCGCGCCATGGGTCAATCGCCTCGACCGCCGCTTTTCGACGTGGGTAGCTACGGACGCAGCTTCGCCGACGTCTACGACGCGTGGTACAGCGATGTCTCCGATGTCGCGGCGACCGTTGCCCGTGTGCGCGAGTTGGCGCACGGTGGGCGCGTTCTCGAGCTCGGCGTGGGCACCGGGCGCATCGCATTGCCGCTGGCCCACGCCGGTCTCGATGTCGTCGGCATCGATGCCTCCGGTGAGATGCTCGCGGTGCTGCGCGCGAAGACCGACGCGGTTCGTGTGCACGCCGTGTTCGGCGACATGGCCGAATTGCCTTTTGCGTCGACCTTCTCGTTGGTTCTCGTTGCCTTCAACACACTCTTCAATCTCGTCGGCCACGATCGCATCAGCACCTGCTTCGCCGAAGTCGCCCGCGTGCTCGTGCCCGACGGCGTGTTCGTCGTCGAGGCATTCGTCCCTCCATTGCCGGGCGAAGCCGCCGACGACGGTGTGTCGGTACGCGAGATCCGCGACGACGCGGTGGTGCTGACTGCCGCCACTCGCACGCATCACGACCATCTGATCACCGGCAGCCACATCGAGATCGGGCCGGCCGGCGTGCGGCTGCGGCCGTGGCAGCTCTGCTACGCAACCCCCGATGAGCTCGACGCCTTTGCTGCGAGTGCCGACCTCGCGTTGGCGACGCGCCACAGCGGTTGGCACGGCGAGCCGTACGACGACGAATCGACCACCCACGTGAGCGTCTACCGCAAGCTATGAATTCGTTTCCGCAGCGGAGCCGCCAGTCCGTTGCGGTGGATCGAGGCTAAGTAGCGGCAGTTGCGGCATCTCCCGCATCGTGCGTTTGATCTCGGCGAATCCCGGCCACGAGCCGAGCGTCAACACGGCATCCCACAGGCGCAACGCATCGGCATCGTCAGGAATGCGACTGATCACCGGACCGAAGAAGGCCATGCCGTCGGGCGGCTCGAACACGACGACCGGCGTGCCGACACCAGGGCCGGTACGCGACAGCGCGGTCGCGACCTCCTCGCGCAACTCGTCATCGTATTGCGCGTCATCAGCCGCGTCGGCAAACGATGCGTCGAGACCGGCCTGCTCCAGCGAAGTGCGAAGGTGCGCGGTGCTGGCGATGCCATCGAAGGCATCGATGCCGGCGACGCGTTTGCGGTGCCAGATCGATTCACCGTATGCCGTGTAGAGCGCGCCCATGGTCGAGCGGCCGGTCGCCGCGCGGGCCGCCGCCGCGACGCGCAGCATGCGTTGGCCCATGGTGTGCAACGCCATGTAGTTCGCCGGGAACTCGGCGTAATCGCGGTGCTCGTTGAGGAACCGCAGACCGATGAAGCGCCAGTCGACCCGAAAGTCGCGCTGTGCCGCGACCTTCACGATCCAACGCGACGTGATCCACGCGAACGGACAGATCGGGTCCCAGTAGAACTCGATGTCATAGCGCTCGTTGTCGTCGCGCTGATCAACGTCTGGTCGGGGCCTGTCGCTACGATCATCGGGGTGGCCCACATTCGAGTGTCTATCATCATCGATCGTGCACCGTCGGTGGTGTGGCACAGCGTCGAAGACATCGCTTCCCACGTCAACTGGATGGCCGACGCGGTCGCCATACGCTTCACGTCGGCGTCGACGAGCGGTGTCGGCACGACGTTCGACTGCGAAACCAAGATCGGCCCCATACGGCTCACCGACCGCATGGAGATCATCGAATGGGTTCCGGGCGCGACGATGGGCGTTTCGCATGTGGGCGCCGTGACCGGCAAGGGCCGATTCGAGCTGCGCGCCGTGGGTGACGGGCACACCGAATTCATCTGGGAGGAGGAGCTCGCGTTCCCGCTCTGGATGGGCGGACCCATTGGCGCCCGCGTCGGCGCGCCGGTGATGAAGCGGATCTGGCGGCGCAACCTCGAGGGGTTGAAGCGTCAGGTCGAAAACGCGTAGGCCGCACCGACCGCGGCCACGAAGAGCACCGGTACCAACAGCGCGGCACCGATGAGTGGTGCCTCTCGACTCTTCGTGCGGCGCGGTGCCTCGATGAGCAACCACGCGAGCACGGCGCCGCCAAGAAGGCCACCGAGGTGACCACCCTTCGATATGAACGGGATCGCCAGCGTGATGAGCAAATTGATGCCGATGGTGAGCGCGATGCCCGAGCGCCATGGGTCGATACCTGCGGCGCGTTGCGCGATGAACGCGGCGGCAAACAACGCGAAGATCGCGCCCGATGCTCCCACCGCAAGGCTGTTGGGATCGAGCACGAGCGCACCCAAGGAGCCGGCGATGAGCCCGCCGAAATAGATGATGCCGAAGCGCAATCGGCCGAGCGCGGGCTCGAGCATGTTGCCAATGATCCAAAGCGCATACATGTTGAACCCGAGATGCAACAGCCCGCTGTGCATGAAGCCGGACGTGATGATGCGGTACCACTCGTGGTCATAGCGGATCGAAGGCCCGTATAGCCCGTAGTCGGTCAACATCGTGCTGCCGCGAATATCGGTGGCGCTGCGACCACCGGAAAGGGTCAGCAGAAACACTGCGACGTTGACCGCGATGAGCGCCGGCGTGAGGATCACCGACTTGCCCGCCGCGAATGCCGCGCGACCGGTATATACCTTTTGCCGCCCTTGTTTGGAACCCGCGCACTCGGGACAGTGGAAGCCCACCGACGCCGTATTCATGCATGCGGGACAGATGGGTCGATCGCAGCGCTGGCAGCGGACACCGCCCGTGCGGTCAGGGTGGCGGTAACACGGCAGTAGATCGGTGGCCATCAGCGCACGAAGACCGAAGTGCCTTCGGCCGTACCGAGGAGGGTCTCGCCCACGTTGATGACCTCGTTGACGCCGGGCACCCGGTCTTTCATGATGCGCTCGATGCCGGCCTTGAGGGTCTGTGTCGACGCCGGACAACTGACGCAGGCGCCCTGCAACTCGACCTTGATGATGCCGGCCTCTTCGTCGACGTCCACGAGTCGAATGTCACCCTTGTCGGCCTGAATCGCCGGACGGATGATCGCGATGACTTCCTCGACCCGCGCCCGATCGACTCGGGGACTTTCAGCTTGTACGGGGATGCTCACGTCACTCCTGGTTCGATTTCACGGCCCTCGCCGAGTGGAACAGCCTTCGCCGAGTAGAACGGCCGGTGTCCGCGAGATGTTCCCTCAGACCGTACGATCATCTGAATGGTCCTCGCACATCAGGGCGGATGGGACGAGTTCGGGCTCGTACTCGTGCCCCTGCTGATCATCGCCGTGTTGTTGTTCGTGGCCAACCGGCGGGCCAATCGGGTGGCCGAAGCTCGGCGCCAGGCCATGGCCCCGCCGCCCGACGACGAGTGACCGACGGATCGAAGCTGTTCGAGCGAGCCGCCCGCTCATAGTTCGACTCGTTCGATGTCGGCGCCGACGCGTTGCAGTTTGCCGACGAGGTCTTCGTAGCCCCGGTCGATGTGGTGGCAGTCGGTGATCAACGTCTCGCCCTCGGCTTTCAGCGCGGCCACGACGAGTGCTGCGCCCGCTCGGATGTCATGGGCCCGCACCGGCGCGCCCGAGAGTTGCGGCACACCGCGGACGACCGCGTGATGGCCCTCGGTGCGGATGTCCGCGCCCATCCGCACGAGCTCGTCGATGTAGCGGAATCGACCCGAGAAGAGATTTTCGGTGACGATGCCGACACCGTCGGCGACCGCGAGCATCGCGACGAAGAACGGTTTGAAGTCGCTGGCGATACCGGGATACGGCAGCGTCGACACGTCGACCGAACGCAGTCGCCGCCCCACCAGTGCCCACACGCCATCGGCTTCGGGCGAGATACGCATGCCCATCTCGCCCAATTTCTGCGTGAGCATGTCGATGTGATCGAACCGCGCGCCGGAGAGTGTCAATTCGCCGCCGGCAACGGCGAGCGCGGCCAGGAAGGTGGCGGTCTCGATGCGATCGGGAATCGCGGTGTGCTCGACGGGCGCGAGTTCTTCGACACCTTCGACGGTGATCGTCGCGGACCCTGCGCCGACGATCTGCGCGCCCATGCGATTGAGGAACGCCGCGAGGTCGGCGATCTCGGGTTCGCGGGCGGCGTTGTCGATGACGGTCGTGCCTTTGGCGAGCACGGCCGCCATGAGGATGTTCTCGGTCGCCCCGACACTCGGGAACTCGAGCAGGATGCGCGTACCCACCAATTGCCCGGCGGTTCCGTTGATGAAGCCGTGGCTCATCGTGAAGGTCGCGCCGAGGTCTTGCAGCCCGCGCACGTGGAGATCGATCGGTCGCGGCCCGAAGTCGTCACCGCCGGGAAGTGCGACGCGGGCTTCACCGGTGCGCGCGAGGAGCGGGCCGAGCACCAAGATCGATGCCCGCGTGCGTTCGACGAGCTCGTAGGGCGCCTCGGGCACGATCTCGTCGGGGACATCGATGGTCAACACGTTGCCCGATTGGTGGACGGAAACGGCCATCGCCTCGAGCAGTTCGCTCATGTGCTGGACATCGGTGATGCGCGGCACGTTGCGGATCACGTAGCGACCGGGCGCCAGCAACGTGGCGGCCATGAGCTTGAGCACGGAATTCTTGGCGCCGCTGATGGGCACCACACCCGACAGCGGGCCGCAGCACCGCACCAGTATCCCCGTCCGGCTGGACATGGCGATCAGTATGCTCCACCCGTCCACAAAAGAAGGGCCACCCCTCACGTGGCGCACGTGAGTTCGACCACCACCGTCGATGCCACCGGGCTCGAGCGCCTGCGCCAATGCCGGCGCGACATCGTCGACGAGGCGATCGAGACCGCCGGCGAGGCATCCACCTCGTACCGGGCGCTGCGGGCCCCGTTCGACACCTATCGCCGCCAAGTCGACGTGCGGGCCCGTAGCGACGGGCGCTTCGATGTCGAGCAGCGCATCGACTACACATGGGCGCTCCCGCTGTGGTGGGTGCTCTTCGCGCTCCCGGCCCGCCGCGTCTTGCGCAAGCCGGCCCCGAAGCCTCCGTGGTGGGCGCCGCCCGACCCCCTCGACCAGCGGGCGGCGTCCGTGCTGGCCCTCTTGTGCACGGTGTCGGTCATCGCGGGCTACCTCGGCACGGTGATCACGCAGACCATCACGTTCGCCAGCGACGAGTTCCACAAGTCGAACGGCGTGCAGGGCGTCGTTCTGGCGCTCACACGGGTCGGGGTCATCATCTCGATGATCCTGCTGGCTGCGGCCGATCGCCGCGGCCGGCGCACGGTGACCATCGGTGCGACCGCAGCCGGTTGCGCGTTCACGGTGCTCGGCGCGTTCTCGCCCAACATCTGGGTGCTGGGGCTCACCCAGACCTTGGCCCGCGGCGTCACGACGGCGCTCGCGATGGTCATCCTCGTCGCTGCGGCCGAAGAGCTGCCGGCCGGTTCGCGCGCGTACGGCGTGAGCGTGCTCGCACTCGCGGCCGGACTCGGGGCCGGTATGGCCGTGTGGGTACTGCCGCTCGCCGACCTCGGCACCCGAGGATGGCGACTCATCTACCTGCTCCCCGCTCTAGGCCTTCCGCTCACGGTGTATGTGGCCCGGCGGTTGCCGGAGACCAAACGCTTCGAGGTCAGCGAGCAGATGGCGCGCGTGAAGAACGTGTCGAGCATCAACCGTCAGCGGTTGCTGCTGCTCGCGGTCAGCTCGTTCCTGGTGTTGATGTTCCGTTCGCCCGCGTCGCAACTGCAGAACGAGTTCCTCAAAGATGAACGGGGTTTCTCTGCATCGCGCATCGCGCTGTTCACCGTTGTCACCTCGACGCCGGTTGGCCTCGGCGTGATGGTCGGCGGCCGCCTCGCCGACGTACGCGGCCGGCGCGCCGTCGCCGCGGTCGGTTTGGTCGTCGGCTCACTCGGCACCGCGATCGCGTTCCTCGCGCACGGCTGGCCGCTGTGGGCGTGGCAAGCGGGCGGCATCATCGTGGGTGCAGTGACCATTCCCGCGCTCGGCACCTATGGCCCCGAGATGTTCTCAACGCGCTCGCGGGGGCGGGCCAACGGATTGATCACGTTGGCCGGCATGGCGGGGTCGAGCTTTGGGTTGATCGTCGCCGGCGTGATGTCCGATCACGTGGGGCTGGGCAAGGCCTTGCTCGTGCTCAGCGTCGGCCCGCTGCTCGTCGCCGCGCTGGTGGTGCTGCGCTATCCCGAGACGGCGCATATCGAACTCGAGGTGCTCAACCCGGATGACCAGGCCCCGAGCGGCCCTCAGAGCGGAGATACGGCCCCGAGCGGCCCTCAGAGCGGAGATACGGCCCCGAGCGGCCAGAACCCGTTGCCCTCGGTCAACCCGTGAACGTGGCCCGCCGCCACGCGGCGATCGCGGCAACGATCTCGTCATCGACGCGGTCGAGCGCGTGGCTCCCCCGTTCGATCCACACGTGGGTGACCTGACCGCTGATGGCCCGCGTCGCCGACTCGAGTTCGTCGGGAGTGCCGAACGCATCGCGGGTGCCCGAGACGAAGAGGCACGGCACCTTGATCGCAGGGAAGTGTTCGGTGCGCAGCTTGTCGGGCTTGCCCGGTGGGTGCAGGGGATAGCTGATCAGCGCCAGGCCCGCGGCGGGCGTGCCCTCGGCGACGGCGATCGAACACATGCGCCCGCCCATCGAACGGCCGCCGAGCACGATGTTGCGCGGCTTCAGCGTGCGGTCTTCGGCAAACGCCGCGACTTCGTCGCGCACGCACTGCAGTAACACCGGCTGCCGATCGGGTGCGCGCCGTCCGGCACGTCGATAAGGGAAGTCGACGCGCGCGACCGGCAGCGGGGCCAACGCGTCCTCGATGGCGACGAGCGTGTGGTGTTCGCGACCACTCCCCGCACCGGGCGTGAGCAACACTCCGTCGAGCTTCGTTCTCCGGGCCATCGATCAACCGAACAGCAGGATGCGGCGGGCTTCACTCAACTCGGAGATGCGGCGCGCCGCGACGTCTTCGTCACCGCCGGAGTCGGGATGCGCTTCACGCAACAACAGCCGGAACTGACGCTGCACGAGATCGCGCCCGGCCACGTCTTCGGTGGCGAGTCCGAGCGTGACGCGAGCCCACGCGACCGGGTCGGCCAACGAGCTGACCACCCACGTGCTCGCGCCGCGGCCGAGGATCGACGAGACGAACGCCGAACCCAGCGGTCCTTGCCATCGCATGGCCCGCCGGATGACCTCCATCACGTCGGTGCGCGCGCTCGCGGGGAGTTGACCAGCCGCGTAGACCGCGCCGAGCACCATCGGCGCGGCAGGTCCGGACTCGTCGAATTCGAAGCGCAACGACTCGTATTCGCCGATGAGCCGTTGACGACGCTTGGTCAACCCGACCAAATCACCTTGAAAACGATGGCGCAACCGCGGCTGCGGTATGCGTTGGCCCCGCTCGACTTGGCGCATCAACACGAGCAATTCGTCGTAGAGGTCGGCGTCGAGATCAGCCGAGAAGCGAGCGACGATGCCGGCCAGCAACACGCCCCCGAATCCCGGCGCGGGTTCGACCGGCAACTCGCGGGTGCCCAGCGCGACGCGGCGCGTCGGTGCCACTGGGCGCGAGTGGAAGATCTCGATCTCGGCCAGCACCGCCACGTTGGTCAGTGTATCGATCCTCTTGTGTGTCGCTCAGAGCCGCGCTTACTCAGATGATCTGCACCAATTCGTCACGCACCGAGCGCGCGTTCGCGACGATGTCGTCGTCTTCGGGCTCTTCTGCTTCGAGCGAATCGCGTAGTGCCGCGAGCTTGGTGAGCACCCGATCCCAGTGATCGCGTTCGAATCCGTAGGGCATGGCCAAACGCGCGATCACGACTTCGGCTTCGAGGAACTCGAGGATGGCCTCGTGGTCGTGCGTGTTGCCTTTGATGCGGTCGGCCGAATCGAATGCATCCGACAGGAGATCGTTGAACTCCAGGTCGTCGTCGAGGTGGATGACGTCTTCGCCCACGGGCTCACCGCGCGCGATCGCATCTTCGAGTCGGTCGAGCACTGCGTCGACCGCTTCTTCGTCGTCGGCGTTGACCACGAGGTCGCCGTTGCGGTCGAACTCATGGGCGAGCCCTGCCATGCCGAGCATGTTGGAGAGCCGCGATTGTTGCTCGGATGTCCATTCGGCCATCTCGTACACCGTGTGCTCGCCCTCGGGGTCGAGGGTGGGCAACGTAGCGTGCTCGACCTCTTCGATGAGCGCATCGACGGCGTCCTCGTCACTGCCCCTCACCCGCATCGAGGCGCCCTGCCACGCATGCGCGAGCCCGGCGCCGGTCAGCAGTTGGTCGAGCATGCGCCGGCTCTCGAAGGACCATTCGTGCAGCTCGTACTCGAGCTTGTCTTCCTCGAGTGTGCCCACTTCGTCGGGTGACAGCGGCTCCTCGGTCACGAGGCCGACGCCGCATTCGGCGCACGTCTCGACACCCTCTTGGTACTCCGCGCCGCACTGGAAACACCACAAGGAACTCACACCTGCATCCTGCCATGCTCCGGCCGTTCCGAGCGGTCGGATAGCCCCTCCTGAGCACGCATCTTGTACCCTCACGGCCCATGACCACAGCAGTTGACCGCAATCTCGCTCTCGAACTCGTGCGCACGACCGAGGCCGCGGCGATGGCCGCCTCGCGTTGGATGGGCAGAGGTGACAAGAACGCCGCCGACGACGCCGCGGTCGAAGCGATGCGCAGGGTGCTCCACAGCGTCTCGATGAACGGTGTCGTCGTCATCGGTGAAGGCGAAAAAGACGAAGCGCCGATGCTGTACAACGGCGAGGCCGTCGGTGACGGCACTGGTTCACGAGCCGACGTCGCGGTCGATCCGATCGACGGTACGACACTGACGTCGTTGGGTCGCGGCAACGCGATCGCGGTGATCGCGGTGAGCGACAAGGGCACCATGTTCGACCCCGGTCCTTGCGTCTACATGGACAAGATCGCGGTAGGTCCGGCGGGCAAGGGCATCATCGACATCAACGTGTCGGCCACCGAAAATCTCGAACGTCTCGCCAAGGCCAAAGGCGAAGATGTACGAAACCTGACCGCCGTCATTCTCGACCGTGATCGGCATGCCGATCTGATCAGAGAAGTGCGTGCGGCCGGAGCGCGCATTCGTCTGATCCCCGACGGTGACGTCGCCGGTGGCATTTCGACCGCGTGGCCCGAGTCGGGTGCCGACATCTTGTTCGGTATCGGCGGTACACCCGAGGGCGTCATCACGGCCGCCGCGCTCAAGTGCATGGGTGGCGACATGCAAGGCAAGCTATGGCCCCGCAACGACCAAGAGCACGAAGCAGCCATCGCCGCCGGCTACGACCTCGACCGCGTCATCGGCATCGACGACCTTGTGCGCGGCGACAACTGTTTCTTCGCCGCGACCGGCATCACCGACGGCGAGTTGCTGAAGGGCGTTCGCTTCGACCCGGTGTACGTGCACACCCAATCGCTCGTGATGCGCTCGCGGTCGGGCACGGTGCGCCTCGTCAACGCCATGCACCGCGTCGACAGCATGAAGGTCTGACCCGACCGACCAGCGTTCTGGCGGGCGTCGTCGGGGTCAGCTCGGGGCGCGGCGCAGGTTCTTGACGAACGCAACCGCGGTGCGAGTCGCTCGTTCCCGCAGTGGGCCGGGGCGCGGTGTCGCCAACGCGCTCAACACCTTGTTGATCGTGCCCGGAATCACGATCCGTCGGCCGGTCGCCGCGGCGTCGAGCGCCTTCGCGGCCACGTCGTCGGGACGCATCCACAGTGCTCTCGGTGACGCCTCGCGGAAGCCATTCACCGGGTGGAACTCGGTGTCGGTCAGCCCGGGAATCACGAGTGTGCAGGTGACGCCCGTACCTTCGAGTTCGCTTGCGAGCGACTGTGAAAAAGCCGTGACGAACGCCTTGGTCGCGCCGTAGACCGCCAGATCACGACGAGGTTGATTGCCGGCGATCGACGACACGTTGATGATCGTTCCGCGGCCGGTTTCGATCATTCGTCGCGCGGCAGCGTGGCTCAACGCCACGAGGGCAGTGACGTTCACGCCGATCTGGTCGAGCTCGTCTTGCACCGGCGCATCGACGAGCGGGCGCTCGCGGCCCATCGCCGCGTTGTTGATCAACAGGTCGATGGGTTCGCGGTGCGACCCGAGACGGCTCGCGACCCGTTCGACGTCGTGTCGATCGCGGAGGTCGGCGACGAACACCTCGACTGCGACGGACGGTTCGAGTTCGAGCGCGAGCTCTTCCAACCGTTGTTGGCGTCGGGCCACGACGACCAAACGGGTGCCCTGCGACGCGAGCCCGCGGGCGAACTCACGACCGATACCTGACGACGCGCCGGTGATCAGCGCGCGCTCCCAAATCGGCATGCACGAAACATAGCCAGACCGAGCCAGCCATCAACGCCGCTCGCGCGTTCAGCTGACGGGAGCGGTCACCAGATGGTCGTACATCTGCACGAGGCGCTCACCGATCACGAGGATGGGGCGCGTGAGATCTTCGATCATGTCGTCGATGTCGCGAGCGAGCGCAAGGCGCAGCTTGCGGTGCGCGTCGATGACGAGATCCTGATGGCGCCACGGCAGCGTGGCTCGCAGCTCGGCGTCGCGAATCGCCACACGTTGTTCGAAGGTGTCCTCCCAGTGCTGTCGCAGCACGCGGGCTTCGATACCGCTGTTCTGGCGTTCGTAGTCGGACTTCGACTTCTTGAGGTCGTTGATCGCCTCCTTGCGGCGGCGGTCGTCGAGCTCGCTCTGCAGTCGCTCGATGGCATCGAGCGGCGGACGCAGCACGCCGACCATCTCGGCGATGTGATGCAGCTCTTCGCACCGTGCGGCGATCTCATCCACGATGAGGTTGCGCACGTGGTCGGGGTCCGCGGCGCGCTGTTGTTGGGTCTCATAGGCCCGCCAGTTCAACCAGGCCTGCATCTCCGTCTCGGCCGCCGGGATCGTCGGTTGGAGCTCGCCCGCCACCTCGACGAGCAGCGTGCGGGCCGCCTTCACCACGGCCGACGCCTGCGGCCAGAGCGACCGCTGCCAGTAGATGTCGGGGTCGACCAGCTCCGGGTGCGCCACCGATTTCGGTTTGGCCACCGCCCGCTGCAACTCGTCGGACAGAGCCCGCAGAAGACCCGGGGACGGTTGTGCCTGCTCGACGATGCTCGCCAGCGGCCCCCCGGCGACTTGAACCACCCTGTTCACAGTGGCCAAAGCGGCGCCGAAGAGCATCAGTTCGGGCTGAGCATTCTGCGGATTTTGCGGATGCACGGGCGTTCCTCTTGCGGATACGGCTACGAGACTCGGTTCCTGACTTCATCGGCCCATCCGGCGGCGAATTCAAGGCTTTTGGGTGACCCCTGGCAGACACGCAGGCCCGGCGATACCGTGCCCGTCATGAGCGACAAGGACCGGTTCGTCGACACCACCGAATATCGCATGGCACCAGGGGCCAAGGTGCGCCTCGACAAGCTCGATCCCGCCGGCACCAACGGCGTGCAGAAGAAAGACGGGCAGACGGCCTGCGCGCAGCTCGCCAAAGAGCTCGAGGCCTTGCAGGAACTGCTCTACGCCGACGGACGCCACAAGGTGTTGGTCATCCTGCAGGGTGTCGACGCCTGCGGCAAGGACGGCACCATCCGGTCGGTCTTCGAGGGCGTCAACCCGCAAGGGGTCAAGGTCGCGTCGTTCAAACGCCCGACCGACGAAGAACTCGGCCACGACTACCTGTGGCGCATTCATGCGCGATTGCCCCGCTCGGGCGAGATCGCGATCTTCAACCGCTCGCACTACGAGGACGTGCTGGTCGTCCGGGTCCACGACCTCGTTCCGCGAGAGCGGTGGTCCAAGCGCTACGACCACATTCGCTACTTCGAGCAGATGTTGGTCGACGAAGGCACGACCATCTTGAAGTTCTTCCTGCACGTGTCCAAGGAAGAGCAAAAGGTGCGCCTGCAAGAGCGCATCGACGACCCCGCCAAACGCTGGAAGTTCTCCCGTGACGACTTGGGCGAACGCAAGCTGTGGGACGAGTACGCGGCGGCCTTCGAGGACATGCTCACCAAGACCTCGACCAAAGGTGCACCCTGGTATGCGGTGCCCGCCGATCGCAACTGGTATCGCAACCTCGTCGTGTCACAGGTGCTCGTCGACACGCTGCGCGGACTCGAGTTGCGCCACCCACCGGCCGAGGAAGACCTCGCGGGCCTCGTCGTCGAGTGAGCGTTAGTGCGCCGCGGCCGGGGTGCCGGCGCCGACCATCAGCCGCAGGTTCGCCCGCAACAGCGCGGACTGCACGTCGAGATCGTCCGGGTTATCGCGCACCGCTGTCTCGGCGCGGTCCTTGGCCGCTTGCGCGCGGGGCACGTCGATCGCGTCGGCTAGTTCGGCGACATCGGAGAGGATCGTCACCGTGTTGTGCGACACCTCGACAAAGCCCGAGTGCACGGCGACGACGCGGGTCGTGCCGTCAGCCATGAAGATCTTGACCGGGCTCTTGCCCGACAGCACACCGACGAACGGCACGTGACCGGGAAGGAACGCGATCTCGCCGGACACCGTGCGCGCCACGACCATCGTCGCTTCTCCCGAGAACACGATGCTCTCGGGAGAGACCAACTCGACTTGCATGGTCGCCATGGCGGTCAGGCGCTCTTTTCGAGCTCGGCGGCCTTGCGCATCGCGTCTTGCGCGCCACCCACGTTGAGGAATGCCTGCTCGGGCAAGTGGTCGAGCTCACCGCTGCACAACATGTCGAAGCTCTCGACCGTCTCGTCGACCGGTGTGGTGATACCCGGCAGACCGGTGAACACCTCGGCGACGTACATCGGCTGCGACAGGAATCGCTGCACCTTGCGGGCGCGTGACACCGTGATCTTGTCCTCTTCGGAAAGCTCGTCGAGGCCGAGGATGGCGATGATGTCTTGGAGTTCCTTGTAGCGCTGCAGGATTTCCTGGACACGGCGCGCCACTCGGTAGTGGCGCTCGCCGACGACCTCGGGCGCAAGGATGGTGGACGTCGATGCCAGCGGATCGACCGCCGGGTAGATGCCCAGGGCCGCGATATCGCGTGACAACTCGGTGGTGCCGTCGAAGTGCGTGAACGAGGTGAACGGCGCAGGGTCGGTGTAATCGTCGGCGGGCACGTAGACGGCCTGCAACGACGTGATCGACTTGCCTCGCACCGACGTGATGCGCTCTTGCAATTCGCCCATCTCGTCAGCCAGCGTCGGCTGGTAACCCACCGCCGAAGGCATGCGACCGAGCAGCGTGGACACTTCGGAACCGGCCTGCACGAAGCGGAAGATGTTGTCGATGAACAACAAGACGTCCTGGCCCTGCACGTCGCGGAAGTATTCGGCCATCGTCAGTGCCGACAGCGCGATGCGCAGGCGCACGCCCGGCGGTTCGTCCATCTGGCCGAAGACCAGCGCGGCGCGTTCGAGCACGCCCGACTCTTCCATTTCGAGGAACAAGTCGGTGCCCTCACGAGTGCGCTCGCCTACACCGGCGAACACGGACACACCACCGTGGTTCTGCGCGACGCGGCGGATCATCTCGGTGATGAGCACGGTCTTGCCGACGCCGGCGCCACCGAACAGACCGATCTTGCCGCCCTGTACGTACGGCGTGAGCAAGTCGATGACCTTGATGCCGGTTTCGAACATGACGCGCTTGGGCGCAAGGTCGGCGAACAGCGGCGCGGGACGGTGGATCTCCCAGTAGGTCGACGCGTCGACACTGGGCACGTCGAGCGGCTCGCCGATGACGTTGAACACATGGCCGAGGGTGGCGTCGCCGACGGGCACCTGGATGCCGCGGCCGAGGTTGCGCACGATGGCACCGCGCGTGAGCCCGTCGGTCGGCTTCATGGCGATGGCGCGGATGCGGCTGTCACCGATCTGCTGGGCCACCTCTGCCGTGATGACCGTGGTGCGACCCTCGATCGTGATCTCGAACTCGAGTGCGAAGTTGATGTCGGGCAGCGCGTCGGGCGGAAACTCGACGTCGATCACAGGGCCGGCGATTCCGACGATGTGACCTTCCTTCAGGGTGGTTTCGGTCATGTGCAGATGCTCCTACGTCTCGGCCAGTTCGATGAGCGCCTCGATGTCGTCGCCGCGAAGGGCTTCGGCACCGCTGACGATCTCCATGATCTCGGTGGTGATCGCGTCTTGACGGGCGCGGTTCATCTGGCGCGTCAGCTTTGTTTGCAATTCGTCGGCGTTGTCGGTGGCGGCCTTCATGGCGCGCTGGCGGCTGGCGTGCTCGGAGGCCGCGCCTTCCAACATCGCGCCGAACAACCGGGCTTCGACATAACGGGGCAACAGGGCGGCGAGCAGACCGGGAGCCGATGGCTCGAATTCGGCCGCCGCGACGAGCTCGGCGTGACCGCTGCCGGCGGCGGCGACGGTGGCCGTGCTCTCGAGGGGGAGAAAGCGGCGCACGGCGACCCGCTGGCTGCCCAACGAGACGAACTCGGTGTAGATCAGCTCGACCCGCTGCACTTCTCCGCTGATGAACTTTTCGGCGACGAGATCGGCGATCTGCCGCGCGTTCTCGTAGGTGGGCGTATCGCTCACGCCGGTGAACGACGCTTCGATGCGGTAGTGGCGAAAGCGGAAGTAGCTCTCGGCCTTGCGCCCGATGAGGATCAACTCGTAGTCGCGGCCGGCCTCGCGATGCGCCATCAGTTCGCGCTCGGTGGCTCGGATGACCGACGAGTTGTACGCGCCGGCCATGCCCCGATCGGACGTGATGACGACGAACGCCACCTTTTGCACGTCGTCGGTCTGATTGAGCAGTGGGTGGTCGATGGTCGTGCCACCGGCGGCGAGGTGCTCGATCACCTGGGTGATCTGACGGCTATAGGGCCGAGCCGCCGAGGCACGCTGTTGCGCCTTGACGACGCGCGTGGCCGCGATGAGTTCCATCGCGCGCGTGATCTTCTTGGTCGACTGGACGCTCTTGATGCGTCTGCGAAGGATGCGCTCTTGGCCGCCGGGCATCGAACGATCAGTCCTCGCGCTCGATTTCTTCTTCGGGCAAGGTCACGTCGCTGTCGACAAGGCGCTCATGGGCCGCAGCTTGTGCCTCGGGCGTCGGTTCGCTGCCGTCGGCCACCGTCGCTTGGAACTGCGCCGCAAAGCCTTTGAGCGCAGCCTGGAACGCGCCCATGTCGCCGATGTTGCCGGTCTTGACGATGCCATCGAGCAGATCGCCGTGACGCGAGCGGAACCATTCGATCAGTTCGTTCTCGAAGCGGCGAACGTCATCGACGGTGATCGGATCGAGATAGCCGTTGGTGCCGGCGTAGATCGAGACGACCTGTTCTTGCACGGGCATCGGCGAGTTGAGGCCCTGCTTGAGCAACTCGGTGAGGCGCACGCCCCGGTCGAGTTGCGCGCGGGACAACGCATCGAGATCGGAGCCGAAGGCCGCGAACGCTTGCAGCTCACGGAACTGCTGCAGGTCGGACTTGAGCGTGCCCACTGCCGTCTTCATGGCCTTGATCTGTGCCGCCGAACCGACGCGGGACACCGAGATACCCACGTCGACCGCGGGTCGGATGCCCGACTTGAACAAGTCGTCCTGCAGGTAGATCTGGCCGTCGGTGATCGAGATCACGTTGGTGGGGATGTAGGCCGACACGTCGCCCGCTTTGGTCTCGATGATCGGCAGGGCCGTCAACGAACCGGCGCCGCGCTCGTCGCTCAGCTTCGCGGCACGCTCGAGTAGGCGGGAGTGGAGGTAGAACACGTCGCCGGGGTACGCCTCGCGACCCGGTGGGCGGCGCAGCAACAGCGACATCTGCCGGTAGGCCTCGGCCTGCTTGGAGAGGTCGTCGTATACCACGAGCGCGTGGCCGCCGTTTTCCATCCAGTGCTGGCCGATGGCGCAGCCGCCGTAGGGGGCGAGGTATTTGAAGGGCGCCGGGTCAGAGGCGGGCGCCAACACGACGACCGTGTATTCGAGGGCGCCGTGCTCTTTCAACACCGCGACGGCGTTGGCCACCGTCGAGGCTTTTTGCCCGATGGCGACGTAGATGCACTTCACCCCCAGGCCCTTTTGATTGATGATCGTGTCGATGGCGATCGTCGTCTTGCCCGTCTTGCGGTCGCCGATGATCAGCTCGCGTTGACCTCGGCCGATCGGGATGAGCGAATCGATGGCCTTGATGCCGGTCTGCATCGGCTCGTGCACAGGCTTGCGGCCGGTGATGCCCGGCGCCTGGATCTCCATGCGGCGCGGCTGCACATCGCCGGTCAACGGGCCGCGCCCGTCGAGCGGCTCGCCCAGCGGGCTCACGACGCGACCGAGGAGGCCGTCGCCAACCGGTACCGACAAGATGCGGCCGGTGGCGAGCACGGGCGCGCCCTCTTGGATGTGGCTGCCTTCGCCCAGGATCACGGCGCCGATCGACTCTTCGTCGAGGTTGAGCGCGAGGCCCAACGTCCCGTCTTCGAACTCGAGCAGCTCGTTGACCGCCGCCTCGGGAAGCCCCGAGACGCGCGCGATGCCGTCGCCGACTTCGAGCACCCGACCAACTTGGGTGATCTCGACAGTGGGCGTGAATCCCTCGAGGTTCTTGCGCAGCGCGGCGGCAATATCCGCGGTGCTGATGGTCAACTCGGCCATGACTCTCCTACGAAACCAGTCTTCATTTGGGCGAACACCACGAAGCTCAAAATGCCGGCGCTCAAAACGCCTTGCGCAGTTGTTCGAGTCGGTGCCGCACGGTGCCATCGATGACGATGTCGCCGATCTGGGTGACGATGCCCCCCATGACCCGCGGGTCGACAATGACCTTTACTTCGACCTGCTTACCGGTGGCCTTGCCGAGGGCTGCCGCGAGGCGCTGGCGTTGATCTTCGGTCAGCGCGACCGACGACCGGGCTTCGGCCACCGCCTTGTTGGACGCCTTCGCACTCTTTTCGACGAGTGCGGTGATGATTGCCGGCAGGTCGCGAGCGCGACCGGTGCCGACCACCATCGAGATGAGCGCCACCGTCGTGGCCGACGCCTTGCCTTGCAGCAGATCTTCGACGATCTGCTGGCGTCGAGTGGCAGGGGTCTTCGGGTCGGTCAGTGCGAGGCGTAGCTCCTCGGAGCCCTCGAATACTCGAGCGAACCGGAACAGCTCGTCTTCGACGTCATCGAGTCGACCCTCTGCCGCGGCGACGGCGAAGATCGCGTCCGCGTATGCGTCGATGCGATTGTCGGCCATCTACTGCCGGCTCCCGACCTGATTGATGTAGTTCTCGACGAGCTGTACCTGCGTCTCGCGATCGAGGCTGTGCTGCACGATGGTCTCGGCTGCTCCGATGGCCAGGCTGGCCACCTCGGCGCGCAGGTCGGCGATCGCCGACACCTTTGCTGCCTCGACATCGGCGGCCGCACGCGTTCGCAGTTCGGCAATCTCGGCTTGCGCCCGCGATTGCAGATCGGCCCGCAACGCATCGGCCGACCGGCGTGCTTCTTCGAGCATGCGGTTGGACTCGTTGCGAGCATCAGCGAGCTGCGCTCGATAGTCGGCCAGCAAGGTGTCGGCATCTGCCTTCGCCTTTTCGGCCGCCCCGAGATCGGTGCGAACCTTTTCGCTGCGAGCCGCCATGCCCTTTTGCAATGCCGGCACCGCGAACTTCATCAACACGACCGCCAGCACCGCGAAGGAGATGACGCCCCAGATGATTTCGTTCTTGGCCGGAAGGATCGGGCTCGGAGCCTTGTGGCAGTCGTCGACTTCTTTGCCGGACTCGAGCTTTTCGATGCATTCCTCGGCTTCGTGCGACACCTCTTTGGTCGTCGTCTCGGTCTGGGCATGGGCGGTGACCGCCGGGCCGAGAACGGAGACGAAGGCGATGGTGCCGGTGGCGATGAGTGCACGTACGCGCACGATCGACCTCCTAGCCCGCAACGATGAACGCGAGCACGAATCCGAAGAGCGCGAGCGCCTCGGTGAACGCAATGCCCAAGAACATCGTGGTACGGACCATGCCGGCGGACTCGGGTTGGCGCGCCATGGCACTGATGGCATTACCCACCACGATGCCGATGCCGATGCCCGGCCCGATGGCCGCACCGCCATAGACGATGCCGCGACCGACGGCGGTGAGCCCTTTGACGAGCTCGCCTGGATCTTGTTCGGCGAGGATCGGTAACAGAGACAAAAGTTCCTCCTAGTGCTCTGGATGCATGGCGCCACCGATGTACACGGCAGCGAGGATGGTGAAGATGAACGCCTGCAGGAACGAGACCAGAACCTCGAACCCCGTGAGGGCGACCAACAACAAGAACGAGAACGGCAAGATGACGATGTTGACGCTCTTGACCCACAAGGCCGCCGAGATCACGGCGAAGGTGACGAGCACCAAGTGGCCGGCGAGCATGTTGGCGAAGAGACGAACGGCGAGCGACAGCGGTCGGACGAAGATCGTGGACACCAACTCGATGGGCGTCACCAGGATGTAGAGGAACTTGGGCACGCCCGGCGGGAACATGATGCCCTTGAAGTAGTGGAAGAAGCCTTGCTTGGCGATGCCCACGACGTTGAAGATCACCCAGACCAACAACGAGAAGAACATCGGCATGGCCATGCGGGCGTTGGCGGGCATCTGCACGAACGGGATGACTTCCCAAAGGTTGCAGAACAGGATGAACGTGAACAGCGTCGTGAGAAACGGCGTGAACTTGCGACCGTCAGGACCGATGGTCTCCATCACGATGGAGTTGTCGACGAAATCGATGATCGATTCGGCGACGTTTTGCACACCCGATGGCACCAGGGCGCGCTTGCGGCTGCCGGCGATGAACAAGATGATGGCGAGCAGGGCCGAAACCCACATGATGAGGACGACCTTGTTCACTGCGAACGCGGTGTCCTTGAAGAAGATGTCGGGCCACTCGATGAGATGGCTGATCGGCGGGAAGTCGAGACCGAAGATCACGCTGCGCCAGCCTCCTTGGTCTTCATGGACGGGATCGATTGCCGCGACGGGGTCGAGGGGACCGACGACGTCGGAGTTTCAGCCTGGGGCGCACGAGCCGTGACTCGCGGCTTGAGGCCGGGATATGCAAGTGACATTGACACGTAGCGGGTCTCCCACATCAACAGACCGATGTGTGTGATGAGCACGGTGAACAACAACGGGATGTCGTCGATGAAGCTGAGCTTGCGCAACAGGACGACCGCGACGGTGAGCATCGTCAAGCGCAAGAGGAAGCCGAACAGCACACCGGCCATCAGTGCGTTGAGCGAGATGCGAATCGTCGTCGTGATGATCAACGCGGCAGCGAGGAAATTGACGACGACCAGACCGATACCGATAGCGGACGACGCGACGCCGCCCCATCCCCAACCGATAGCGGCGGCGACGAGAAGGACAGGCGCGACAGGAATGGCTCGGCGAGCGAGATCGCGCGCCACCTGCAGCTCGGGCGCGGGTCCGGCGACCGGATGCGACCGTGCTTCACTCAACACGATCGGACACCTTTCCGAGACCTTGCTCATGACGCTTCATGTCGGCGACGTAAGTCATGTACATCTTCCAGACTACGTAGCTGAGGACGATGAAGAAGAAGACGAACGCGAACAACGGTGAGGTACCGAGCCAACGATCGAGCAACCAACCGAGCAACGCGAAGATGCCTGGGGTGGCTACCAACTCGAAGGCGCGTGCGAGCGCGTCACCGAAACCGGTATTGAGTTCGCGCTTGTCCTGAAGATTCATTTCCGTGAAATCGCTCGCGTGGCAACAGCGTCGCCGCTTGTGAATCGATGCGCAATCTACAGAACCACGCACACCCAACGACAACTTGTGACGTCACCCACCGGCGGATTATCGCTGGATTGTGGCGGGTCAGCTGCCCGTGCGGCGATTGGGGTCGATGTGGACCACGTTGGTCTTGTCGCCGGCGTCGTGCCCATCTCGGCGGTCGGCCCGGCCCTGGCGGATGTCGGGATGCAAGACGGTGTAGAGCAAGAGCCCGAGCGCGGCGATGCCCGTGGGCACCATCGCGTCGCCGCGGCCGTAGTTGTACGTGGGATAAAGGACGAAGCCCGAGAGCAAGATCGTCCACGCCCACAAGATCAACACACTGCGGCGGTGGCCGTGGCCGATGCGCATCAGCCGGTGGTGCAGATGATCCTTGTCGGCCGTGGCCACGCCCCGCCGCCGGGCCGTGCGGCGAATGATCGCGAACAGCGCGTCGAGCAGGGGGACGCCGAGGATGACGAGCGGGATGAAGATCGGCGCATAGAAGAAGAACGATTGCCCCGAGAACGCCTGCTCGTTGCGCCCACCGACCACGGTCGTGGATACAGCCATCAAGAGGCCGAGCATCAGCGCGCCGGCGTCACCCATGAAGATGCGCGCCGGGTTGCCGCGCACGCCCCTGGCGTTGTGCGGTAAGAACCCCACGCACAGGCCGGCAGTGATCGCGGCGACGAGGGCGCCGGGATTGTCGGTGAGGATGATGTGCTCGTCCGACAGGCGCAGCGCGTAGAAGAAGAACGTCACCGCGGCGATGCCGACGATGCCGGCGGCGAGACCGTCGAGCCCGTCGATGAGGTTGATGGCATTGGCCATGCCCACCACCCACAGCACCGTGATCAACGCTGATAAATCAGGGGTGAGCGGCGTGACACCGAGAAACGGCACACGGAAAACGACGATACCGATACCGGCGAAGGACAACACGCTGCCGGCGAGCACCATGCCGGCGACCTTCGCCGGTGGGGAGATCTCGCGAATGTCGTCGATGAGGCCGACCAACAAGATGATCAGGGCGGCCAGCAGCATGCCGATCGACTCGGCGCCGGGCGCCAACTGGTCGTTGAACGCATCCATCTTCCACGCCGTCACCACGCCGGCGACCAGACCGACGAACATCGCGACGCCACCGAGCGTCGGTGTCGGTCGTTCGTGCACCCGGCGATCGCTCGGTTGCACGATGGCACCGACGTACGGAGCCACCCACCGCATGATGCCGGTGACCAAAAACGTCGCCCCGGCCGCTGCCCCGAAGACCACGCCATAGTCGCGCACGGACGGCATGATCAGATCCTAACTTCCTGTGCTTGCGGCGCTCATCGGGGATAGGGGACGAACTCGTTGCACAGCGTGCGCACGTCGGCCCGGACGCGGGCGATGGCCGCGTCGTCGGCCCGGCCCCGCAGCGCCCGCGCGATGAGCGTGGCGATCTGCGTCATCTCGGCCGACCCCATGCCCTGCGTCGTGACCGCGGGGCTGCCGATGCGAACACCGCTGGTCACGAACGGTGAACGAGGGTCGTCGGGGATGGTGTTCTTGTTGAGCGAGATGCCCGCCCGGTCGCACGCGGCCTGCGCCTCTTTGCCGGTCAACTCCGCGTCGAAATTGCGCAGGTCGACGAGCATCAAGTGGTTGTCCGTGCCGCCCGAGACGAGGCGGAACCCTTCGCCGGCGAGCCCTTGGGCCAGCGCCGCGGCATTGGTCACGATGGCGCGGGCGTAGGTGGCGAACTCGGGTCGCGCAGCTTCGTGGAACGCAACGGCCTTGGCGGCGATGGAGTTTTCGAGCGGACCACCCTGAAAGCCGGGGAACACGGCGCGGTCGATGGCCGCGGCATGCTCCTTGCGGCTCAAGATGCAGCCACCGCGCGGGCCGCGCAGCGTCTTGTGCGTGGTGAAGGTGACGATGTCGCAGTAGGGCACCGGGTTCGGGTGCGCGCCGCCGGCGATGAGTCCGGCGATATGGGCGGCGTCGAACATCAACAGCGAGCCGACCTCGTCGGCGATCGATCGCAGCGGTGCCGGATCGATGATGCGCGAGTAGGCAGTTGCTCCCGCGATGATGAGTCGCGGCCGTTCGCGCTTTGCGATCTCGCGCACGTTGTCGAAGTCGATTCGCTCGTCGCTCTTGGACACGCCGTACGCGACGAAGTCGTAGGTGAGGCCGCTGAAGTTGACCGGCGAACCATGGGTGAGGTGGCCGCCGTGGTCGAGGCTCATGCCGAGCACCTTGTCGCCCGGCTTCAACAATGCGAGGTAGACCGCCACATTGGCGTTGGCGCCCGAATGCGGCTGCACGTTGGCATGCTCGGCGCCGAACAGCGCGGTGGCACGGGTGCGAGCCAACTCTTCGACCTCGTCGATGATCTGGTTACCGCCGTAGTAGCGCTTGCCGGGATAGCCCTCGCTGTACTTGTTGGTGAGCACCGAACCGGTCGCGGACATGACCGCCGGCGATGCAAAATTCTCGGATGCGATGAGTTGCAGCGTGGTGTTCTGGCGATCGACCTCCCGGTCGATCATCGAGAAGAGCGCGTCGTCGCGTGTGGTGGGCCAAGGCATGGGGGTTGCCTCCATCAATCGGGGCGAATCGGGGCGAATCGGGCGGGGGATTATCGGAGCAAAGCGTCGAGTTTCGCAACGCGGGACTGGTGACGGCCGCCGGCAAAGGTGGCGTCGACGAATGCGTCGAGGGCTTCGCGCGCGACCTCGTAGCCGATCAACCGCTCGCCAAAACAGACGACATTGGCGTCGTTGTGCTCGCGCGCGAGATGGGCCGAAGTCACGTCATGCACCGTAGCGGCGCGGACCCCGGCGATCTTGTTGGCCGCGATGGCGATACCGATGCCACTGCCGCAGACGCATACGCCGAGGTCGGTTTCGCCCCGGGCCACGCTGCGGCCGACGGCCGCGCCGTAGTCGGGGTAGTCGACGGCCTCAGTGCCGTGGGTGCCGAGGTCGACGACCTCGTGGTCCGCGGCCTCGAGGTGCACGATGAGCGCTCGCTTGAGCGCGAACCCCCCGTGATCAGAGCCCACCGCGATGCGCATCCCCTCACACTAAGCCGTCTCGCTCTTCGCGCGAGCGCTCATCGCCCTTTCCGCTCACGACGAGTCATAGTCCGAGCGCGGAAGGGGGCAGCGACCCGGCGCGCAGCACCACCGGCGGATCGACCGTTGCGTCGATGACCGTCGAAGCCACGCCCCGCCGCGGACCGCCATCGACGACCAGCGCCACCGACGGAAAGATCTCGGCGATCTCGCCGGCCGTACCCGGCGTCGGCGCGCCGGCCTCGTTGGCGCTCGATGCCGCGATAGGCCCCACTTCGAGTGCGAGACGGCGCACGAACGCATCGTCCGGACAACGGATGCCCACCGTCGAGTCGTCGCGGCCGAGATACAGCACGGCGCCCTCGGCGCGGGGCACCACCACGGTGAGCGGGCCCGGCCAGAACGGCGCGAATCGGTCGAGGCCATGGGTGGTCAGGCTGCGTGCTTGACCGAGATCACTCACGAGCACCGCGATCGACTTCGTCGCGTCGCGTCCCTTGAGCTCGAACAATCGTGCCATCGCGTCGGCGTCGGCGGCGCGCGCGGCAAGCCCGTAGACCGTGTCGGTCGGGATCACGACGACGGCGCCCCGGCGCAACGCGGCCATCGTCATGTTGAACGCTTCGTCGGTCGGAACGATCACCGGCGCGCCACCACCACGCGATCGCGACCAGTGAGGTCAGCGTGCACCTCAGCAGTGGCGAACCCGCTGTCGCGCACCAACTCGCGGACCGATGCGCCCTGCGTCGCGCCGATCTCGAGCACCAACGCGCCGGTTCCGCCGAGCCAGTCGCGAGCATCGGCCACGATTGCCTCGTATGCCTCGAGACCGCGGGGCCCCGGCACGAGTGCCTCGAGCGGCTCCCAGTCGCGTACTTCGGCGGGCAGTTCGTCGTCGGCGGCAACGTACGGCGGATTGGACACGACCACATCGATGTTGCCGCGCAACGACTCGGGCAACGGATCGAACCAACTTCCCTGCACCAGCGTGACGTGGCGCGCCACCCGCCCGAGGCCGGCACAGTTGGCCTGCGCGACCGCAAGCGCGTCGGTCGAGACGTCGGTGGCCCACACCCGGGTACCCCGGCGCTCGAACGCGATCGACAGTGCAATCGCGCCCGACCCGGTGCCGAGGTCGACGACCAATCCTTCGCGCGCGCCTCGCGCCCGCACCGATCGATCGTGTTCGGACAGCGCATGCTCGGTGACGATCTCTGTCTCGGGACGCGGGATCAACACCCGCCGATCGAGGTACAGATCGAGCAACCGGAACGACCAGCTGCCGAGGACGTACTGCAGGGGCTCACCGGTGAGCCGCCGCTCGATCATGCGGTCGTAGGCAACCATCTGCCGGGTGGTCACCAATTCGTCGAGCATCGACGAGAACTGCGCGGGTTCGATGCCACCGGCCTGCTCGACGATGCGCCGCGCGTCGATGCGCGGGTCCGCGCTGACCGCGGCCAGCCGGGCCGACGCCTCGTCGAAGAGCGCCGCCCACGAAATGGTGCCGTCGAGGCTCATTCCTCTTCGAGTTGGCGGCGCCGCTCGTCGGCCACGAGCGCGTCGACGATCTCGTCGAGCTCGCCGGCGAGTACGCGGTCGAGCTTGTAGAGCGTGAGATTGATGCGGTGATCGGTGACGCGGTTCTCTTTGAAGTTGTACGTGCGAATCTTCTCGCTGCGCCCGCCGCCACCGACCTGTTCGCGCCGCGCCTCGCTGCGCTCGGACGAACGCTTGTCTTCTTCGATCTGCAGCAGACGCGACCGCAGCACCCGTAATGCCTTCTCTTTGTTCTGCAGCTGCGACTTCTGGTCTTGGATCGCGACAACGAGACCGGTGGGCTTGTGGGTCACGCGCACGGCCGAGTCGGTGGTGTTCACCGACTGACCACCAGGCCCCGACGAACGGTAGACGTCGATCTGCAGATCGCGCTCGGGAATGTGGATGTCGACTTCTTCGGCCTCGGGCAGCACCGTCACCGTCGCCGACGAAGTGTGGACCCGCCCTTGCGACTCGGTGACGGGCACCCGCTGGACGCGGTGCGGGCCGCCTTCGTGTTTCATGCGAGTCCAGACGCCTTCGCCTTTGAGCGCGAACGTCACGTTCGTGAAACCGCCGAGGTCGCTGCGCTGGCCGTCGATCAGCTCGGACGCCCAGCCCATGCGGCCGGCGAACGCCTCGTACATCTCGTAGAGATCGCGGGCGAACAGGTTGGCTTCTTCGCCGCCCTCTGCGCCACGGATCTCGATCATGACGTTCTTGTCGTCGTTGGGATCGTGCGGCAACAGCAGCACCTTGAGCTCTTCTTCGAGCACCGCGATGCGCGACTCGATCGCCCGAATCTCGTCGCGCATCATCTCGCGGTCATCGGACGCTGAGTCGGTGAGCATCTCGCGAAACGCGTGGAGGTCTTCGTAGGCACCGCGCAGCTCGACTGACCGAGTCACGATCGCGTCGAGCTGTTTGTGGCGCCGCGCCATCGTCGCCAACTTGCGTTGATCGCCGAGGATCGCGGGGTCGCCCAGGCGCGACTCGACCTCGCGAAACTCATCTTCGAGTAGTGAAAGGCGATCGAGCACGTCGGTAGGCTACCTAGCGATCAGCTCGGCCATTCGCCCTCGACGGCCGCGAACTCGACCGGTACGGCCAGTTGCGTGGCGAGTTCGCGTTGGATCGCATGGTGGTCGCGCGCCGGCAAGGCCAACACGACACGATCGGGGCGCTCACGATCGATCAAGTCGGCCGTGACGGGGATCAGTTCGAGATCGATGCCCACCGAGCATACGACCAGCACGCGCGCCCCCCCGGCGTCGCGTCCGACGGCCGCCGCGGGTACCGGATCACGGAGGTTCGCGCGCGGTTCG
Organism: Acidimicrobiales bacterium; assembly: GCA_039934635.1. GTDB lineage: Bacteria > Actinomycetota > Acidimicrobiia > Acidimicrobiales > WLNW01 > DATLFA01. The sequence continues at coordinate 1,381 of JBDTLT010000002.1, read as the reverse complement.
GCGGGTGCGACGGAAACGAGATCGACGAGCCCGACGACTGCCGGCCGCGCGATCAATTGCGATCGCAGCCACCGCTCACGAGCGAGGCGATTCACGGGATGCGGCTTCGCGTATTGATGGCGATGCACCCGCACCTCGTCGATGGCATTGGCCAATGTCTCGGCGAGCGGCAGATCACCGTGCAAGAGATCGGTCGCTTCTTGATCGATGCGACCGACACCAACGGCGAGACGCGAGCGGCCATCCGCGCCCGGCACGATCGTGGCGACCGACAACCCGCGGATCTCGCCGCTGATGACGCCATGTTCGACGACCACTTCGAGGCCTGCATCGCGCAACATCGCAACGAGCGCGTCGGCATCGGTCGGAGGTGATTCGTCGAGCCGCGGCGACGGGGCCACAGGCGTCAGTGTTCGTTCGACGACCCGCCACACCATGGGCGAAGGCCGCAACAGCGCCGCTCTGCGGGCCGCGACCCCACCGCCCTCGTCGACGATGAGTTGCAGCGTCTCGCAGTCACGGGCGGCGGCGAGCGCCAAGGCGCGGCCGAACCTACGCGCCGGGTCGCTCAGATAGACGAAAGCCGTGTGGTCGCCGAGCAACGCCGCGCCGTCGGGCATGGCCGCGCTCTGCAAATCCACCACCCCGAATTGTTCGCGCACGAGCGCGCGCAGACGAGCTTCGTGAAGCGCTCGACTGCGATCGGGGTCGGGTGACGACGCGACTACTTGGTCGCCTTCTTGCGACGGGTGCCGTAGCGGCGCTCGAAGCGCTCGACGCGGCCGGCGGCGTCGATGATCTTCATCGTGCCGGTGAAGAAAGGGTGGCTGGCGGAGGAGATTTCGACGCGGGCCATCGGGTAGGTGTTGCCGTCCTCCCACTCGATCGTCTCGTTGGTGCGCACCGTGGAGCGCGTGATGAACGAGACGCCGGCCGAAGTGTCGGTGAAGACGACCGGTCGGTAGTCGGGGTGAATGTCAGGCTTCATAGCTTTCCAGTCTCGCGAGTTGGCGATTCGTACACAAAGTCGGCGGTCAGCCGATCGACGGGCCCTTCGCGACCTCGGCGAGGAACTCGTCGTTGGTCTTGAACGTCTTGAGTCGGTCGATCAGCAACTCGAGCGCCGCCGCGCCGCCGCCGTCGCCGTCTTGATGCAGGCCGGAGAATACGCGGCGCAGCTTGAAGACCTGCTGCATCTGGCGACGGTCGAAGAGCAACTCTTCGTGGCGGGTCGATGACGATGCCACGTCGATCGCGGGGTAGATGCGGCGCTCCGCGAGGCGTCGGTCGAGGCGCAACTCCATGTTGCCGGTGCCCTTGAACTCCTCGAAGATCACTTCGTCCATCTTGGAGCCGGTCTCGACGAGCGCGGTGGCGAGGA
>JBDTLT010000001.1:0-138569 GCA_039934635.1 Acidimicrobiales bacterium | reverse complement strand
GTCGCCGACGAGCACGACTTTCGCGCCGGCCGCAGCGGCGGCGTCGAGGATCGGCGCAAGCTGACGTGTACCGGCCATACCGGCCTCGTCGATGACAACGACGTCGCGGGCAGTGAGCGGTCGGCGGTGAAGTTCCCCGACGAGTTTCGTGATGGTTTGCGACGGGATACCGCTGTTGGTTTCGAGTTCTTGCGCGGCGCGTCCCGCGAGCGCCGCCCCTTGCACGCGGTAACCGCCACGTCGCCACACCTCACGAGCGGCACCGAGCGCGTAGGTCTTGCCGGTACCGGCGGCGGCGACCACCACATCGACACCATTGCCCGACGTGGTGAGGCTCGCAACGAGCCGCGCCTGTTCACCGGCGATCGTCGGATACAGCGCGAGCACTGATCGCATCCTCGACGACGGCACCACGCCGGCGCCTTCGTTGATACGGGCGACTGCCGTGGTGACGACGCGGGTTTCGATGTCGAGGAGCTCACGGGTCGAGTACCGAACCGTCGCATCGGTCGTGGCGAGCGCGACGACATCACGGCGACCGTGAAGGAACGCGTCGGCGTGGGCCTCGACGCTCTGCGCCGTCGCGCCGGTCGGCGTGAACTGCGCGATGGCACGGACAACGTCACCTCGATCGAACGTCGAGGCATGCTCAGTGAGCCCGACCGGGCTCGCCAAGTGGTCGCTCAACAGTTGCGCGTGGTGCGTCCCGAACTCCAGCGGCGCCGCGCGACCGACGATCAAGTCCAGCTGCGCCGGGTCGAAGCCGAGCTCGCGTGCCTGCTGCCGCCACTGAGCGAACAAGGTGTTGGAGTCGATGTCGAGCTTTGCCCCGCGAGTGTCGAGCGCGGCTCGTCGCGCCGCGGACGGCGACGTCTGTCCGAGGATCTCGAGTCGTTCCTCGATCTCGGCCCGACGCGTCGAGAACTCACGCAGAACTTCGGCGGGGATGCCTTCGACCTCGGCGCTGCCGCGCTGCACCGACGTCCATCCGACGCCGAGAACCGTTGTGAGCTGGTGGCGGAGCTCGGTTTGGTAGAGATAGCCGGCGGTGCGCGCATGACGGTAGAGGTGGCGCCCATCAAGGGTCCCCCACCTGCCATCGACCCCCTCTACCACGTTCGGGACCAACACATGGGTATGCAGTTGCGGGTCGCCATTACGCGACGTGCGATGCCGGAATCCCGCTGCGATCAACCCCTTCGTCGGAATCACTTCCACGCCGCCGTGGCCGCGACGGGTGAACGCGGCGTTGCGTTCGATGTAGCCCAACGCCGCGTCGACCGCGTGTTGGTGCGCGTCGCGCACCGCGAGGTTCACGCCCGGGTCGCCGAGCGCCCACAGCACGCTGACGGACTTCGGCGCCGAGAACGTGAGATCGAACCCGGCGATCTTGCGATTCGCAGTGTTCACGAGCTTGTACGTGTCGGCCGGGTCATGTGCCTGGAGGACCGCGCGCAGTTGCGCGGCGTCGACGTCTCCGTCGAGCCCGAGCTGGTGTGACGACGCCAACCAACGACCCGGCGCTTCACCGCCACCGGCGTAGTAGTCCTCGATCCCTTGCGCGACCTGATCGACGTAGTACTTCTGCTGGCCGATCGTGAGCTTGCCGATGCTCAACACGACACACCCCCACTCACCGTGAGCCCGTCGCGCACCTGTGGTGCAACTGTGTGAATCGATCGAGGCAAGAGTTCAGAAGCGGCGATCGTCATACCCTTCTTGTGGCCCCTCGCGAGGCTCGCATCGGACAAGGAATGTCGCGGTTGCGCGCGACTGGGAAACCTTGGAACGTGATTCGTCGATCGGTTGCGACAGGTGTGAGCGCGAGGCATCCTGCGATATTTGAACCGTCGCCCAGCGGGCGGCCTCGTCGCCACACTGCCCAACGCGCAGCAGAGTTCAAGGTGGAGCGCCCGCAGCAACACGAGGACGAACGACCTTGGCAAGCAGTGGGCCACTGTCAGTTCGTGTCGAGGTCACGGTCGCTGCGCATGCGAACTCCGACCTACTCACGGTCCAACTCACGGTCCCCGTATCCGCCCAGACCAGAGCGACCGTTAGCTGGACCGTGACCTGACTATGAGCTACTTACCGTCATGAAAGAGCCACAAGCGGACCTGGCGCCGCATCTGTTGTCGATCGAACAAGTCGCTCAGCGGCTCGGAGTCACCGTTCGCCACGTGCGCCGGCTCGTATTCGAACGGCGCATTCCGTACGTGAAATGGGGACATTTGCTGCGATTCGAACCGCGGGCCGTCAACCGATTCATCGACGAACACACGCACCATCCCGCCACAGCGACCAGCCGCTCGTCCCCTCGGCGGTCGACCTCGGTGGTAAACCCCTCAAGGAGACACTGAGTCCGGTCACTGGCAAGCCGGTCACGGCCACTTAGTCCGTGTGATCGCGACGGGGCGCGGCGGAGCGTTCGGTCCGTACCGCATGCCCAACAATGCCTTGCCTGCGACCGCGTCGCGAGCGTGCCGTAGCCTCGTTCGGTAGGTGCCGAGGCCAGGGAAGGTCAAAGAACGTGAGCCATTTAGAGCCGACGAAGTTCACCTGGGTCAACAAGAACGGCGTACCGCGCAAGAAACCGGTTGCGGGTGCGAGGTGGAAGGCGCGGTACAGGGACGCGTCCGGCCGAGCTCGATCGGAGACATTCGATCGCAAGGCCGACGCGGAGAAGTTCCTCGAGCGCGTTGGTGCCGACCTTCAGCGCGGCGATTGGGTCGACCCAGCGCTTCGTCGCATGAAATTCGACGAGTGGGCGAACGAGTGGCGATCATCCGGACTGATCCACCTGCGTCCCTCAACGGCGCGCTCGTATCGTTACGTCCTCGATCGACGGGTGCTTCCCTACTTCAGCGGCCGCCCTGTGGCGTCAATCGATCGCGCGGAGGTAAAGCGATTCATTGCGAGCGCGATCAACGCGGGTCGATCCGTAAAAACCGTACGCGAATACCTCAACGTGTTGTCGCTCGTGCTGCAGTGCGCTCTCGAAGCCGGCGCCATCAAGGAAAACTCGGCAGCGCGCCACAAACTCCCGACGCGCCCGAAACCAGAGTCGGTTGTGTTGACCCTCGCGCAGGTCGAAGCACTGGCGGCAGAGATCCGCGCGCCATACGACACACTCGTCAGACTCGCCGCGCAGACCGGACTTCGACCCGGCGAATTGTGCGGGCTGCGCGTCGGCCGGGTCGACCTGCTGAACCGCCGGATTACCGTCGCGGAGACTGTGCAGCCCATCTACGGCGAACTCGTCCATGGTCCAACAAAAAGCAACTCCACAAGGGTCATCGGCATGCCCCCGTCGATAGCGGCGGAGCTCGCACGAGTGCTCGCAGGCCGACGAGAAGTCCTTGGACGCAATCTTCGGCCGAGCGACTTCGTGTTCGAGTCTCTCAACGGCGACGAGGGGCCGCTCAATCGGGATTCGTTCCGCAAATGGGTACTGCTTCCAGCGCTTCGCCGAGCGGGTCTTCCCGAGGAGTACCGCACGCACGATCTGCGCCACACCCACGCCTCGATGCTCATCGAATTGGGGGCGCACCCGAAAGCCGTGAGCGACCGACTCGGGCATTCGGACATCGGCGTGACGATGAATGTGTACGGGCATCTCTTCCCGTCGGTAGAGGAAGAAATCGTCGACCGACTCGAAGAGCTCGGGCGCCGCGCCGCAGCTGCGCCGTGGCAGCCTGCGAAAGTGGTTGGACTCGATACGTCAGGACGCGTCCAGGACGCGGATAGGACGCGGCAGGACGCGAAACAGCGGTCAACGACGGACAGTCGAGGTACGCGCACAAAAGGGCGATGAGCAGGTTGTTTACACGCTTTTCCCGCCCGCTCGGCACGGCGCGGAAACCGTCTGAGGCAGGTTCGATTCCCTCCAGCTCCACCAACATTCAGGCCCATCAACTGGGCACCGGCCACCGAGCAAGTGCCGCCGTCCCCATCGCCGCGACGAGTCGCCAGATCGTCCTGCCGCCGTCCCCATCGGCAGTCGTCGAGACCTACGTCCTCGATCGCTCGGCCCAAGCGTGGCACCCGAACAAGACGAACACGCCCTGGCCACGCCGCAACCGTGGCGCGATTCATCGACACCGTCGACGTCTGTTCCTCAACTTTCGGTAACGGCCCCAGCGGGCTCGGCGGGCCGAACGTTTCGAAGTGCTGGGGGCAGGTATCGTCCAGGTCGACCCGGAGGCAATGATGCCCAACCCGATCTTTTCGGACAAGAACTTTCGTGTTGGTGGACGCGGCTCGGCCACGCTGGCGCAGCCGGTCGGATGGCACACACCGGTCGACGATGGCCCAACAACGCGGGGGCCGACGGCGACCGAGCGCATGTCGGTGGGCGGCGTCGTGTCGGCCACCGGGTGGCTGCTCGCGCTGCTGATGATCTCGGCAGCATTCGGCTGGGCGGCAGTGCCCAGCGTCGCCGAGGGTGAGGCGATCGAGTTCCCCGGCATCGCGTGGATCGGTGTGCTTGTCGGCTTCGTCGCGGTAATCGTGTGCGTGTTCAAACCGAATCTCGCGCGCTTCCTCGGTCCGGTCTACGCACTTGCGGAGGGCTACTTCGTCGGCGCGATATCGAAGGCGTACGAGACCTACCACGACGGCATCGTCGTGCAGGCCGCCGGCGCTACCGTCGCGGTGTTCGCGGTGATGCTCTTTCTCTACAGCACCCGCATCATCAAGGTCACGGACCGGTTCCGCCGCATTGTCATCGGCGCGACCGTCGGCATCATGGTCTTCTACCTGGTGTCATTTGTGATCAACCTGCTCGGCGGCAACGTGCCTTTCCTGCAGAGCACGTCGTTGTTCGGCATCGGCTTCAGCTTCCTGGTCGCCGGCATTGCGGCGTTCAACCTGGCGCTCGACTTCGACTTCATCGAGCGGGGCTCCAACATGGGCCTGCCCAAGCACATGGAGTGGATGGCGGCGCTCGGTCTTGTCGTCACGATCGTATGGCTCTATCTCGAAATCCTCCGACTGCTCGGCAAGCTCCGCTCGCGCTGACGCTTTTACAACTCACGCCGCGCAAGCGCTGAGGCGACTCGTAAACCGCTTCTGACGCGATGCGTGGCAGATCATGGGGCAAAGCCTTCGCGATCGAAACCTATGGCCTTGCGCCGGAGCTGCCCGTATCCACTAGTCCGGACTGATTCAACTGAGTGCGACGAGAACGGACTCGGCCGGTAGTGCAAGCTCATCGCCAGTTACCCCTGCTGCTTGGGGGATCGCTCTCATCCAACCAGCGGTGAGATTCTTCCGCGCGATGAACACCCTCTCGAGGCCTTCGCTGACGAGCCCGCGAACTACTGGTGGCGCCAACGCAAGTTGGGCTCGGACGGAGCCGTTCGCGTCGAGGCGCGTCAGAAGTTGGTGCATGTCCCAAGCGTCCCCGCCTCGCTTTCGCGTTTGATCGAACCCATTTGATCGATCCTCGATCGCATGCAGCTTCATCGCGAGAAGCGCGGCCGGAATGGCGAACGGCGCTGTAGCCGTCACGGCTGCCCGGATGTTGTCCTTCCAGCCTTCCACTGTCAGAGGCGTCGCGGTGTCCAGCGCCCACCGATGGGCAACGACGAAGAGTTGTTGCTTGTACGTGAGGTCACCGAGGTCGGGATGGACAAGATCTAGCCTGTCGACGCCCCGAATCTCGATCTTTGTGCCGTCGACGAGCACGCGATGCGCCTTGTCCCCCAGCTTCGTCCCAGGTAAGTCCAAGAGCGCAGCGACAGCATCTGGTGGAATGGACTCGTCGACGACTGTGTCGACATCCGTTGTCGCGCGGTGCGCGTGACCGAGACGCGCAGTAACGGCAACGCCACCGATCACCGCATATTGCCGCAATCCTGCTTTCGCCAACGCCGCGACGGCGCCAACCAACCCGACAGCTGCCGGCCCAAACAGACGTGCGGGCGCTTCAGAGCCAGACAGCATCGGCGTGCTTCCACTCCTGAAGGATCTCTCGTCCACGACCGCTGTCGATCGCCAAATCAAGTGCGACAGCAACGAGCGGGGCGACTGGCCATCCGTCAACGACCAGCGCTTGATCCAGATGACGAAGCACCTGCGAGGTGGGCGCGACCGCTACTGCCGCCGGGCCGATGCCGACGGGCGACACCCCGTACCGGCGTGCTGTCGTGTTCAGCACTGCTGGACCTGGCACGTACAGCTCGAGAGGCTGACCGAAGCCGGCAGCAACTGGCGCACCCATCGCCGCGGCAGCGGCAGTACCACTGAGCCGCCATTGACGATCACTCGCTGGATCGTTCTGAGGCTCAGGAAAGGGCACCGTCGCCAACCACTGCCGTTGCGGCTGCCACTTCTCGGCCAGCTCCCAAAACAGTTCCGGAAACAGCCCGGCGCCGTCGCCGTCGACAAGGCCCGCATCGGCCAGCTGACCGACTGCGGTGGAAATTGTCGAAGGTGCAATGCCTAGCTCGACGGCATCAACGGTCGGGCGCAGCGTCGCACCCGGGTGCGCACAAAGCCAGAATGCAACAGTGATTCCCGCGCCACTCGAGATGGTGGCCCGCCGTGGTGCAGTCGGTCGGCTCTTGCGACCCCCGGGGACCGTCACCTCCGCCTGGACCCAGACCCCCGGCGCTCGCAAGTAGAGCTCCCGCTGATAGAGGTCGAGCCAACTCCACTCGGCCGCCTGGAGCCGGCGCCTGGCATCCGCCGTCACTCGATCCGCGACGACTATCGGAATTGTCCCCTGAGGGCGATCTCTGAACCGTGTGATCAGCTCGTTGGCTCTCGTGGCGTTGCAGTTCGACGTCTGTTCGACGAGGAGCGTGAAGCGACGGTCATCGAACCATCCTGAGACAACCGCGTCGGGCCCGTGATAGGTGCCCGGCTCCAACTGCGCCTTCACCCCCGCACCGTCCAAGATTTCTAGGAGCCCCGCGATCGCGTCGGAGAGCAGCTCCCACTCGGTCCGTCGAACGGTGACCATGACCGCCTCCTCTGGCACTACGTCGCGTATGCATTCTATTCGCGTATACGCACATCGCGTATAGACGTGAAGCATATTATTCACACTTCACATATACATATTGTGCGAACTCCCAAATCCATCGTAACGGGGTGGGGCTTATTCACAGTTCATGTATTCGCGTAGGGCACCAAGGGCAGCCGCGGTTTCGCTGGGCCCAAAACCGCACCCCGGAGTGCGCTACAACAAAGGGGGATACGTGCGGTGAGTCGGGGGCATCGGCGGGCGATCGAAAAGCTACGCGCTCGTGTCGCTCCCCTGATCCCGCCCGATGAACAACTCTGCGGCGCGTTCCCGGCGGTTGTCGGCCCGCAACTCCTCGACAAGAACGCGGTGTTGCCCGGCCCGCTCGGGATCATCGGGCAGTTGATCGACGGTTACCGCGCCACAAAGCGAACGCACATCGTCGTCGCGGTGACAGACCGCTCGACGTTGATCTTCCAACGAGAGCGAACCGCTTGGATGCGGACCGAGCTGTGGCTGTCGAGCACGCATCCGCCCGGATCGATCAAGGACGTAGGCGACGATTGGATCGTCCTCCGCGACGCGCAGTGTTGGGTTGAGCGGCTGTGGATCGATGAAGCGAAGCGCCTCTCGCTACTTTGACCATGCGCACCGACGGACCCGTCGCTCTGGCGCGGACGACGACTACATCCGGCGCGAACCACCGTCACCTTGGCAAGGTCCTCACCGCTGTCTTTGTGGTGGGTCGACGTCCGTTCAGCATGCTCGACGTCGCCTCGAGTCGGCCGCTTCGTCCGTGCAGTCCATGCAGTTGGTAGACCGGTCTACCAAAGGGGTCGCGTGTAAATTTTGGCTCTCTCCGCAATCGACCAAGCAGCGAGCACGCTCACCAAGATGCGCAAGCCGACGCCACTTCTACTCACACTGGGCGCGTTGATAGCAATGGTCGCGCCCAACTGCAGCGACTGCGATCAAAGCGGCTGCGCGAGCCGAATAACGGTGGACTTCGTCGGCTTGCCGACCACTACGACTGTGAAAATTGAGCTGTGCGCCGACTCCACCTGTGTCGTGGTTACATCGGAACTCGTGCGTGACCAGACGCTACATTTGGTCGACGAAGAGGGCACGACTCAGACATTGGATCTTCCGAACGCAGAGACCGTCGGCTTGGCGCCGGGACAGGCCGTCGTCGGACGAGACAGGGTGGTCCTCGCGCCGATTGAGGCGTCGCCGTCGAGGGTCGTCATCAAAGGTACGAAGTCTGCAACTCTCCGCCTGACTTCCGAAAACAGTGCAGGCACCACGACTCCTTGCGGCACTAAGTGCAGAAGCGCTGAGCTGACCTACGATGCCGCAACAGCTTCTTTTCGCTGAGGCGTCGGCAGCCACGCGGTCAGTGCTGCCAGAGCGACGGCGGCGCTGCGTTGATTTGGAGTGTGAGGTTTTGGAGCACACCCTCTAGCAGTTGTGGGGACATGTGCGGGCTGATCCCCTCGAGCCAATCCAACCCGCGATACGAGAAATCGAAACCAGACGGGAGTCGCCCCCCGAGTAGAGCGAAGCCTTCCGAAGGACTCATAGCGACAATTTCCGGTGACAGCGAACCGGGAAGCTTGACGAACACGAAGTCGTGAAAAATCCAGGTGTGTCCTCTACGACTGCCGAGCGGTCGGTTCCACGTGCCGCGGCTGAAGGCCCAGAAGCCAACCCCGTTCCATTGTCCACCCATGACGTGGACATAGCGCTCCATTCCGTCGAAGGCCGGAAACCAGACGCCCACGAGGTCAGGCGCATCCTCGCGGTAGGACAGGCCATGAGCTGCCGCCCATTCGGGCCAGCGCTTGTCAGCGTGAACCTGTCGTCGAACACCATCCAACTCCATGCGTCTCTCCCTCTGCGTTCACACAGTAGGTGCGCCGGAGCCGAAGCGAAACAACGATCGCTTCACGCGCAGCAACCCATCGATTGCACCGCGTAGCCCGCTCCCTCGCCAACACCGACCGGGTCAGCATGGCTGCCACCACGAGGCGGCCCCCAGGTTGTGTCAGTCTGCTCGTGGCGTTGTTCGGTGAGCGGTCTTGGCGATCGTGTTCGGAGGCCGATACGACGTCAGGTTCGGTCGCCGATGCGTTGGATGGTGATCGAGGCGAACGAGTGGTTGCCGCCGCCGGCGTAAGCCGAGTAGAGCACATTGCCGCCGCTGAAGAGCAGCTGCAACGTGGTGCCGTCGGTGGCGACATCGACGATGACGGTGTGGTCGATACTGCCCCCGCCACCAGGTCCGCCATCGCCGATCGCAGAGATCGGGTTGACCGGTGCGCCGTTGACGGTGACGCCGAATGTGCCGTCGTACGCACAGCAACCCTCGTCGGACACGTCATAGTCGACTCGATAGATGCCGGCGCGGGCGATGACGAATGACTCGGGCGCGTTGACTGCGTCATGAGAGATGTCGGTACCGAGCACCAAGCCGGTCGTGTTGAACGGGAACGGACCGGGTGACCACTGGTGATTGGACTCAACGATCGATTCTGCACTGAGTGCCGACACACCCTGCGGTGTCGGTGCCGTCGTCGTTGGTGCGGGCGGAGTAGGCGCAGTGGTGAAGTAGCCGGCGAGATCAACGATGAGATCCACTTGACCGGTGCGATTGTAGAAGTTGATCGCGCCACCGGTACCGAGCGCCACCGACACCATGTTCGGATGTGGCGCGCCGTCAGACCAGTTCAGATTCGAAGTGTTGGGCCGTGCAGTCCCATCTGGATAGACGGTCAAGAAGCTCGTGTCGGTTCCGTTGACCGCGGTGACGTTCAACAGCACCCCTGTTGCGTCCACCGGAACACCGGCCACGCCCGCGACGGTGAGTCTGTACGCGGCGTCGGGTCCGATCGGCGCAGCCGCAGCGCCGGTGCCGGCACGGGTATCGAGAATTCGAACGGGGGCGACCGGCACGATCGAGTTCGAGGCTCCGCTGCCCGCTCCGGCCACTGCGATGCCACCGACGCCGATCGCAACTGCGGCGATTGCCGCCACTACGCAACAACGCTTCCAAGCCGACAACCGTCCGCGCATCTACTTGCACCTCTCTCGAGTGTCCGCCGTACGTATCCGACGGTTACCACAGAGTCTTCGGCGCGGAGGCGTCGATCTAAAGGGCCAAATTCGGGTGAATCGTGGTTGGCATCGACACCGCAACTACTACCCGGGCCCGACCGGCACCTATAGGGAGCGGCACCGGCTTGGTGACGTATCCGTTCGGATCATCGAGTCGCGGGCTGGAACAGCTCGACCACGTTGCCGGATGGATCTTCGAGCAGGATCTGCTTGCCCCCGGGCCCCGACAAGATGTCGTTGCGGAAGATGGCTCCGGCATCGCGGAGTCGGGCGACTTCCGTCTCGATGTCGTCGAGGATGAAGTGGATTCGATTCCACCCGCCAGGGCCCGGCTTGCGTCCATCGGGCATGGGACGCCCGGCCGAACTCTGTGGGCCCGCGAGCAGCAGCCGCAAGTTGCCCCGCTTGACGTCCGCGAACGCCGGGGCGGCGCTCGTCAGAAGTTCGAAGCCGAGCAGCTTTGTATAGAACTCGATCGACGCTTCGACATCGTCGACCATGTACCGGACATTGACTGTCTCGTCGTTGATCATGAGCAGACCCCTTAGTTCATTGATGGTTCATTTATCGCGGCGAGCAAAAAGTGGATGCGCGTCTCGAGTTCGGCCGCCGTGCGTTCGAATGGGGGCAACGAGGCACGCTCGGTCGATCCTTCGAGCGCAGGATCAGCAGTGCTCCAGTGCACACGTTCCGGATGCGCGGGGAACTCGGGACAAACCTCGCGCACGCGGTCGCACAACGTGATCACGAAGTCAAAGCGCTGCGATGCGAACTCGTCGAGATGCTTGGTGCGATTGCCACTGATATCGATACCGCGCTGCTTCATCACTCGTACGGCATTGCGATGAAGGGACTTCGGATTGCTCCCCGCGCTCGCCGCGTCGATGGTCCCGCCAGACTGGTGGTGCAGCAGCGCTTCGGCAATCTGTGAACGGGCGCTGTTGCCGGTGCACAGGAAGAGAACCCGTACCTTTGCGCGCGAGCGACGACCAACCGGGCGATTCGGTGTCGTCGACGAGGCAGGTGTCAGCCGTAGCCCCGGATGAAGTGCACCGCCAGCGGCTTGGAGAAGTTGTGCGCACCGCGCGAGATCGATGCGGTAGTAGCAGTCGCGCCGGTCCGCCGAGCTGCGGCGCGGCGACACGAGCTCGCCCGCTCGCAGCTGACCGAGGTGATACGACAGCAGGCTTTGCGGTGCATCGAGCCGCTCGGTCAACTCCACGACCGCGCGGTCGCTGCGAACCAGTTCTTGCAACAGCCGCCAGCGGACCGGATGCCCGACGAGCCGCAAGATCGCGGGCGGGTCAGGACTGCCCCTCGGGGGCAGCACGGTGTGCTTCATCGTCTTCAACATACCCTTCGAGAGTCGAATCAAACAAACTAGATTGATGGATATCCGCGGCCGCGTCGTCACCTAGTCCAGCCGATGCCCGGTGTCAGGTCAGGCGTGCCGATCTGCTTCGCGACGACGTACGCATCGATCGCGATGGCCCGACAGCCCGTCGTCGGCGGTTCGTCTTCGGTTTGCGCGTTCGCTCGAACGGGTACCTAGCCGCGAACTTGGAATGGAGCCCCTGATGGACGTCTTGGAGCATCTCGAAGAAGAGCACCGCAAGGTCGAGAAGTTGATCGCCGAGCTCGAGTCCACCGAAACGGTCGCCGAGCGCGAGCCACTCCTGGCCGAACTCGGCGATTCCCTCGCGAAACACATGGACGTCGAAGAAGAGCGCCTCTACCCCATCGTCGCCGAACGATTGGGCGACGACGTGGCCCAACACGCCAACGCAGACCACGACAAAGCGCGCGACGATCTCGTCCGCCTGGTCGAGCAGTCAGATCAATTCGAGTTCATCTCTGCTCTTGCCGCGTTCAAAGACGACATCGCTCAGCACGTCAGCGAAGAAGAGAACTACATCTTCCCCAATCTGCGTGCCAATGCCGCACACGAGATCGCCGACCTCGGTGATCCGCACAAACTCGAAGACGAAGTACAACTCGAGCTCATCGACGAGAACGTCGAGCTCATCGACAAGAGCCTCGCTCGCTAGTCACCAGCGGGGGAAGCGAAACAGCTCTCGCGCGTTGAGCTCGAGCATGCGATGCGCTTCGTCGTCGGGCACATCGGCGAGCAATTTCTCCGCGTAGGCCCGCGATGCCGGCCACTTGGAATCGCTGTGCGGGTAGTCGGACTCGAACATGATGTGGTCGACGCCGATGAGGTGCCGCGTGAGAATGCCGACGGTGTCGTCCAAGAGGCAACCGTAGACATGGCCGCGGTACATGTCGGACGGTCGGATGTCTTTGTGTAGATCGTCGCGACTATGACGACGCTGCTCCCACGCGTAGTCGGCGCGCTCGAGCGCCGCGGGTATCCAACCGAGTCCACCCTCGCTGAGCGCGAGCTTCACGTTGGGGAATTCGACGAAGACATGCGACAACAGGAACGTGACGAGCGTCGTCCACGAGGCGACCGGCATCAGCATCGAAGTCGCAGTGAGCGGCGCATCGTCGCTCGGCTTCGGCGGTGAACCCGACGAGCCGATGTGCGTACAGATGACGAGCCCGGTCTCGTGCACCGCGCGCCACATCGGATCCCACCAGTGGTCGAACACCGACGGCAACCCGAGTGGTGCAGGGTTCTCGGGAAAGCTCACGGCCCGCGCACCACGCGCCGCGGTGCGTTCGATCTCGGCCGCGCTCGCATGCGCGTCCCACAGCGGCAGGATCACCATCGGAATCTGGCGATCGGGTGCGTAACCACACCACTCATCGATGACGAAGTCGTTGTACGCGACCACGCACGCGAGCGCGAGTTCACGGTTGCGGGTACCGAGAAAGCGAGTGCCGGCAAAGCGCGGAAACGTGGGAAAGCACAGCTGCGCCTTGACGCCATCAGCGTCCATGTCGACAAGACGATCCTTCGGCGAAAAGCATCCGGGACGTATCGACTCGTAGCGCAGTGCGGCGGTTTCGCGATGTTCGGGCGGCACGCCCGCGATGCCCATGCCCATCGACTGCGAGATGATCGCACCGTCGAAGCGCCACGCCTCGCTGCCCGCAGGGAACGTCCTCCCGAAATCGTCGGGGATCGGCTCGGTGCACTCGATGAGCTGCGGACCGTCCTCGCGCATGTGAGCCGGTAGTCGAGACGTCCAGAGATCGGGCGGCTCGAGCAAGTGATCGTCGACCGATACGTAGTCCATGTACGGCTGCAACGGCATGATCGACTTTACCATTCACCAAATTCGGGCACCGCGCCGAGCAGTGCCTCGGCCATCGAGCAGAGTTCTTCGCTGTCCATGCGCTCGACCCGCTGAGCGTGCGCGCCGGTCGCGAATCCGCACAACACCGGTCGACCAGCCAGCTTGGACGCATCGACCCACAACTCGATCGGTGGACGGACCGCGGCCGTCGCCCAGAACGCCCAATGCGGTTGCCAGAACGGCTCGTCGAATTCGAAGAACACCTTTGCCAGCACACCGGCACCCAGGTGAGCGAGCGATGCCTGTACGTCGTCGGGCAATGGCGGATCGAATGCGATCGTGCCTGCACTCAAGACCCCGGCAGGCGCGGTCACGATCACCGAGTCCGCCTCTTCGGTCGCCCCGCTTGTCGTCACGCGCCAACTCGCACCCTGTGCTTCGATTCGTTCGACCGCAGTTCGCACTCGCACATCGAGGGGTTCGATTGCATGCGCAATCACGCGGTCGAGCGGACCGGTGAGCGTCGCATCGGCGCCCGACATCGAGAACGGTTCGGTGCAATGCAGCAACGACAGATCGTCGATCGGCGCGGCGTAGAGGTTCTCGTATTCGCCGTACACCCAACACTCGAGCACCGCGCGCTGCCGCGGTGGCGCGTCGACCGCGGCGAGCGCGGCGCGCAAAACAGGGCCGAGCGCATCGTCGACCGAAGCGTGCGCGCGCGCATTTGCGACGGCGCCGGCGACCGCGCGGCGCAGTGTCCACACCGCGTCGCGCTCTTCCTCGTCGAGTGAACGCTCGCCCAACAGATACGTGCGACTCGCGCCCCATCCGCTGGGCTCCCATGTGACATCGGCCTCACGAGCGAGCATCGCAATCGGATTGTCGTCGACGCCATGGAGCCACGCTGCGCCGAGATGCACGGGCGCGCCCAAGGTGCGATCGGTGCCCGCCCGACCGCCGGCCACCGCCGCCGCCTCGACCACGATCACGCGGCCACCCGCCGCGGCAAGGCGCCGACCAGCGGCGATACCGGCCCAGCCGGCGCCGACCACGAGCGTCCGCCGCCCCGCGCCGGCGCGACCTTCGGCGATCAGCGCGTTTGCCGCGTGCTCACCACTGAACCACGCGCCGTGCATCGTCCCTGGATAACGCGTGGACGCGCCTTCGCCCGCGAGGCGAAGACCAGGGAGTATCGACGCGGCAATGCGATCGCGATCACGTGGAGTGCCGCCCGCGCGCAGATACGCGTACGCGCTCGCGATGTGCGGATCGGACATCCACTGCGATGCAACCGCGCGACGAGGCCGAATGCGACGCGACATGGTCGACGTTCTATCGCTGCCGTTCAGCGCACACACGTGTGCAACATCTCACACATCGCGCGTCATTCACATGCGTCGCCCGGCTGCCGATAGTTACAGGGCCACACCTATACTCCGGCGCCGGGCTCACACGCCTTGCCTGACCCGTACCACCTACCTGGGGGGATAATGAAGTTGCGCGACCGAATCCGTACCGACGTTGACCAAAAGACGTCGCTCTCACGATGGATTCGCATTCTTGCAGTACCCGTCGCACTGACGATCATCCTTGCTGCCTGCGGAGACAGCGGAGAATCGTCCGACGGTAACGACTCCGGAGGCGCGTCGACGACAGCCGCCCCCAGCACCACACTCCAACCGCAAACTGGCGGCACTCTTACATTTGCCGCGTACTCCAACATCGCGGGACTCGACCCGATCGTCGCATTGGGCAACGGCACCTCGGGCGCCATCCAAATGGCGGCGGTCTATGACACGTTGATGCGCTACGACATCACGTCCAAGACGTACAAGCCGCAGCTGGCCGAGTCGATCGCGGGCAACGCAGACTCCACCGAGTGGACGCTCAAGCTGCGCCCCGGCGTCAAGTTCAGCGACGGCACCGACTACAACGCAGAGGCTGTGCGATTCGGCCTGCAGCGTCACCGCTCGGGTGCCTCGACCGCTCCTTCCGCGCCTACCGCGACGACCTGCGCCGAGTTCATCGCCTGCCCGCGCAACTCCACGTCGACCGGCGTCTACATGTCGCTCGTCAAGGACGTCGTCGCCGTCGACAACCTCACGGTGAAGATCACGCTGAACGAGCCGTGGGCATCGTTCCCCTACGCACTTTCCGCCGAGCCCGGCATGATTCCGTCGCCGACCGCGATCAAGAAGTGCGATGGCGCGAAGAATCCCAACACCTGCGACTTCAACCTCAAGCCGGTTGGCGCGGGTCCCTTCACGGTGACTGCCTTCAAGACCGGTGAATCCATCGAGATGGCTCGCAACCCCACGTACTGGAACGGTCCGGCGTATCTCGATGGCATCAAGTTCGTGGCGATGGGTGACCTCGGCGGCGACAAGACGTACGACGCGCTCAAGACCGGTACCGCCAACGGTGCATACCTCCGCGTGCCGCTCACCGTGGCGACCGCCAAGGAAGAAAAGGTCATCGGCTTTTCGAGCATCGACCAGGCCGGCGAGATCATGCTGATGAACGAAGGCGTGACCATCAACTGCGCGGCAGGCAAGCCCGAGCCCGTTTGCACCGGCAAGCCCGACGGAGCAACGCCGACCACGCCCGTAACCGCGAGCCTCAAGGTGCGCCAGGCCATCGCCGCCGCGTACAACCCTGCCGTGTTCAACGAACGCGTCTACTCGGGTAAGGGCCTCGCCGAAACCGGCCTGTTCCAAAAGAGCTTCCCGTGGGATCCCGGAGTAGCCGGACCCAAGTACGACCTCGAAGCAGCCAAGAAGCTCGTCGGCGAAGCCAAGGCCGAAGGCTGGAATGGCACGGTCCGCGTGCTCTTCACCAACTCGGCCAACGACCTCAACGCCGCCGTCGCACTCGAAGGCATGCTCAAGGCGGCGGGCATCAATGCCACGGTCGATACGTCCAAGGATTCAACGGCACAGCAAGCAGTCGTGACCTCGGCCAAGGACTTCGACCTTTCCCGCTGGGGCACCTCGATCGGGCCCGACGACAGCGCCATCTGGGCCATCGCACAGAACATGGCGTCGACGAGCACGAGCAACCGTCCGGGCTTCAAGAGTGCCAAGGTCGATCAGGCCGTCAAGGATCTGCGCCTGGCCAAGACCGATGACGAGAAGAAGGCTGCGTACAAGGTTGTCGCCGAGGAATACAACGCACAGCTGCCGTGGATCAACTTCACCGCCGTCGAAACGCTCAAGGCGTTCTCGCCCAAGGTGCACGGTGTCGTGCCGAGCCATCGCAACTTCGTCTTCTTCGACAAAGCGTGGATGGAGAAGTAGTCCCCCACTGAATTGTTCTTCGTAGCGTTTGGCGCGCTGTGAGCGTGCCAAACGCTACGAAAAAGTCGTGCGCCCATCGCTGACGGCGCGTGCAACGCTCGATGCGCCAGAGGCGATGGCGCTACTTCGCGACGCAGTCGGCGTATGCTGCGCGTGACTTCTCTTGGGAGCGACGCCGAGTTCGAGACCTGGCCCAGACCTGGCTCGACTTTGAGCCCTCCGCCTCTTCCTCGAGCCAATTGCTCCTGGAAGGTCGATCATGAACGTATACGGTTCCACCGAGCGCCAAAGCTGCGCTACCGCCAACTGCTTCGCCACTTTCGATGGCGGTGCCGCAAGTGACAACGAAGTCCGGCATTGCAATCGTGCTGGTCCCGACGGAGGCCACGCGCATCGGTGGGATGGGCAGACTTGGCGGGTCGAATCGGGAAGAATGCAACACGACCGCTCCTAGTCGCTAGGAGATGCGGTCGCGAAGGGACGGACCATGCGCTCGCGACTGCTCGTGTTCCTCGTCTCCTCGGCATGCTTGGCGACGGCGTGCGGCGATTCCGTATCCGAATCCGCCACGTCGTCATCGACGATCGCGGCGGGCATCAGCACTTCCGTTTCGACCCCGTCGACAACGACACTCAGCCTCGGTGGCTACAACATCACACCTCTTCGTAGCGACGGACAGCGCGTCACGTTTCGCCTCACCGTTCCGGACGGAGCGACGGGCGAGGTGGCGTTCTCACCCGCGGACACCCAGATCTCATTGGTCGAGCCGTCGATCGAGTTGTTGCGACCAGATGGTCAATCGGCCGGAGGTGGCGGCATCTTCGGCGCGGCTGCGAATGACGCGTTCTTCGCGAATTACTGCGCCACTGCGCTCGGCGGCAACTGCTCGCCCAAGACCAGTGAGCCGATCGCGGATGGCAACCGCGTGGAAACTTATACGCGTACGATTGGTGGCACGACCACACGCGTCGTGTTCGGACCGTGGGCCATGTTCGTGCAGGATCGCGACGTTGCGAACGCCTTTTCGTTTCGTGGTGGACCTGATGGCTTCCCTCTGGTCGAGCCACGCGCCTCCGGCTTCACCACGAAGAACGCATCCCTCCGTGTCTATACCGCCGCCGGATCGCGCTATCTGATGCGGACCGATGCTTCGGGCACCTGCAGCAGCGACGCGGTGACGTCCGGCCTGTGCGACCGCGGGCTTTCGGTCGACCCGAGCGCGTTCACCGCGCCCACGCTGCGGCGGATCAACTGACATCACCCGCCCGCATCAACAATTCGACATCACCTCCATTCGCACTGGGCGGTCGGTCGAAAAGTACCGAAGCGCGCCGTAGCGCCCATCGAGGACGAGGCGCCCGTTAGGCTCGCCCGCATGCTTCGACGCGGGCATCGTCGGGTCGCACGCCTCGCGGCATCCGTTCTCGCGGTGGGCCTGCTCGCGACCGCCCCCGCAGCCGCCGATGACGGGCTGCGCATCGAGGGTGACACGACCTACGACATCGTGCCGTCGCAGGGCCGTACGACGGTGTCGAGCACGATCACCGTGACCAACGAGCTGCCCGACCGCGTCGTCGGCGCCGTGCTGCGTCGTTCGTTCTTCAACGGGCTCACCGTGGGAGCGTCTGCCGGTGCCCGCAATTTCAGCGCAACCAGCTCTGGTGCGAACCTGTCGGTGACGACGTCACCGATCAGCGACGCGATTCAACGCGTCGACGTCACTTTCCCCTCGCTCTTCTCGGGCCAACGGCGCACGATCGTCCTGCGCTACGAGATCATCGGCGATGCTCCTCGATCCGAAGGCCTGAATCGCGCCAATCCCGCTTATATCTCGTTCGTCGCGCTGGCCGTCGGCGATGACACGCTCGCTTCGGTACACGTCAATGTCCCACCCGGTTTCGAGGTCGAGACTGTCGGGTCGAACATCGACGACCGCCCGACCACCGGTGGTGGCACGACCCTTTCCGCGGCCGGTTTCCCAACGAGCGACGGCTGGGGTGTCGTGGTGTCGGCTCGCAACGATGACGCGCTCCAATCGATCGATGCCGACGCGGGCACGCGCGACGTCGTCGTCCGCGCATGGCCGAATGACACCGAGTGGCAACGCTTCGTCGTGAGCGGTCTCGGTGAAGGAATGCCCGTACTCGAAGATCTCATCGGCCAACCGTGGCCCCTCGAGGGCCAGCTCCAGATCACCGAGGCCACGAGTTCGTATCTCCGCGGCTATGCCGGCTGGTTCTCTCCGCTCGACAACACCATCGAGGTCGGCGAAGACCTCGACTACGAGACTTTGCTGCACGAGTTGTCGCACGCGTGGTTCAACCGCGGCACGTTCACCGACCGTTGGATCAACGAAGGTTTCGCCGAGGAATACGCGGCTCAGGCATTGAAGCGTCTGGGCAAGCCGGCCGACGAAGTTGCGCTCGACGCGAACAGTCGCTTCGCCGTGCGGTTGACCGATTGGGGCAATCCGCAAGTCGCCACGGGTGAGGCTGCCGGTCGCGAGGCCTACGGCTATCACACCGCCGCGTGGCTCATGCGCCAACTCACCGACGAGATCGGTCTTGTCAACATGGCGAAGGTCATCAGCGCCGTCACCAACGACACACCGGCCTATGGCGACACGCCCAACGAGTTTGGCGACATCGACACCGGCAATCATCGCTTGCTCGATCTCGTCGAAAACGTCGGTGGTTCGAAGAAGGCCGCCGACCTCTTCGAGAAGTACGTCGCGCGCGATGCTGACGGCCCGCTCTATGACGCACGTGCGGCAGCGCGGGCCAACTACACGACCCTCGTCGAACGCGGGGATAGCTGGACGCCGCCGGTCTATGTACGCAAGGAGTTGGGCAGCTGGCATTTCGCGTCTGCCGAGCTGCGCATGACCGAAGCCCGCACCGTGCTGGAGAAGCGAGATCAGATCGCAGCGCTAGCCGCCGATGTCGACGCAGCCGTACCGGTCGCGCTCGAGTCCGCATACGAAAAGGCTGACGGCGAGCTGTCGAAGGTCATCGAGATGGCCGACCGTCAACTCGCAACAGCCACGACGTTGGACGCGGCGAAGGATCGCCTCGACGCATCCCGCAGCATCACCGAAAAGGTCGGTCTGTTGTTCGCGCATCCCGCCCGTCGACTCGATGACGCACGCGTTGCGTTCTCCGATGACGACACTGCCCGGGCGACCGACCTGTCGTTGGCAGTGCAACGCGAGATCGACGATGCCGGTTCAGTCGGGCTCCGGCGCCTCGCGATCGCCTTGGCGGTCGTGCTGCTGTTGCTCGTAATCGCGCTCACAATTCTCTGGACACTCCGCCGGCGCCGGCACGCTGGTGCGGACCCGCAGGCGCCGCCACCATCGCCCTCGCTCGCGATCTCTCCGTGGACCCCACCGCCGCCGTCCGCGTCGCCGCCTACGCCGCTCAACCCTTGAGGGCCGAGTGCACCAGCGCGACCCCGTCGGCGTAGGGCCGTCGCACGGCGATGATCACACGATCGACACCGAGGTCGACAAGGCGTTGGTGTCCACGCGCCCCACTCGACGCGGTCACGACGAACTGGTCGGGGTCGCGACCCGCGCGGGCATGCGCATCGCGTGCGACCGTGATGAGGCGGCCGAGATGCGCGCCTCCCGGCGCGTTGATGCCGTCGCCGATCCGTCCGGCAAGTTCGGCCATCTTGGGCCCGAAGCCACCGATGATGATCGGGGGCGCGGGCTGCGGACGTAGAAAGCCTGACACGCCACCGCGCGCGCCTGTCCACACTTCGCGAAGGCGCAACACCGCGTCTTCGACCCAGCGCCGCCGCATGCGGTCACCCGGCACCGAGCGATCGAGCGCCAACTGCTCGGCGCCGTAGGGAGTGTCGAGACCACCGCCCGCGCCGAGACCGAGCAGCAAACGTCCGCCGCTCACTTCTTGCAATGTCGCGGCCATCACCGCGAGGGTGCCCGCATCTCGATTGGCGACGTTGAGCACGAGCGGCCCGATCGAGATGCGAGGTACGACCGCAGCAATCGCGGTCAACGTTGTCCAACACTCCACCACTCGGCTCGCACCGTGTACCGACCCCGCCAGATGGTCGTAGAGCCATACGCCATCGAAGCCGGCCTGTTCGGCTGCGACTGCCCCCGCTCGAATGTCGTCCCACGAACCCTCGAACGGGTCGAACAACACATCGACGAGCACTCGTCAGACCAGATGCGTATGAGGCACCGAGAGCACCGCGCCGCTCTCGCGAATCTCCGCGACTGCGGCAACAGGGTCGGGGTCGGCGAAGAAGCGATCGTCCTGATAGTCGGGAGTGCGTCCGGTGGCGTCGAGCGTCCAATACGACGCTTCGAGGGCGATGCCGTTGGGGTCGGTGAAATACACCGAGCGAATGATGCCGTGATCGACGATGTCGGTCACTTCACAACCCGCCGCCTTCAGTCGGCGCTGCAGCGTGAGCAGCGCGTGCTCATCGGGCACGTTGAACGACAGATGATCGAACTGCGACGCTCGCCGATCGGGAATGCCGGCCGGCTTGGCGAACGTATCGAGCTCGACACCGGTGTATTCGAAGAAGGCCACTGTGTTCTGCGCGCCGAACTCGAAGAAGTAATGGCGGAACGTCGGCGTGCCGATGGTGGTCACGAGCCGGGCCCCGAGTACGCCGTGGTAGAAGCGCACTGTGGCATCCATGTCAGTGGTCACGAGCGCGAGGTGGTTGATCCCCCGCCATTGCACGTCGTCGTTGTGCTCGTCGGCCATTGCCGCTCCTTTCGCGCACCTGGCCGCCGCGCGGCCGTGCCTTGAATCTAGCGGACGTGATCGATGCGGGGTCGGCGTCAGATCACGCCGTCGCCGCGAAGGCGCGCGAGTTCATCCGCCGTCAGTCCGAGCTCGCTGCACCACACGTCCTCGTTGTGCTGACCGAGCGACGGCGCCGGGCGTACTGGTGCAGCGGCGGAAGTGAGGCGGGGAAATGGCGCCTGCTGACGCATGGGCCCGACAATCGGATCGTCGACGATGACGATGTCGCCCCGTGCCGCGAGGTGCTCGTCGTGTACGAGCTGCGACGCCGACGCCACGATGGCCGCCGCCACGCGAGCCTCGGCGAGTACGCGCACCGCCGCGGCGGCCGGGCGCGCAGCAACCCAGTCGGCGACAACTGGTCGCAGTCGATCTCGGCCGTGATCAACGGCCAACACCGCTTGCAACGAGCGGAGGTCGTCGTCGGTATCAATGGCGATCGCGACGAAGTTGCCGTCGTTGGTCGCGTAGACGCCGCTCGGCGGTTCGTGGGGACCTTGGTCGCCGGCACGCGCTCGGTCGACGCCGAGGCGATCGAAGGCGGCGAGCGTCGACTCGAGGCAGCGCAATACCGAGCCGTGCAGCGGTACATCGATGACCGCTCCCCGCCCGGTGCGCCGCCGTGCGATCAAAGCGGCCAACGCTGATTGGGCTGCGAACACCGCGGTGAGATGATCAGCCACGGTCACCGCCGACTTCATCGGCGGACCATCGGGATATCCGGTGATCGACAGCAACCCCGCCATCGCGATCGCGGTGAGGTCGAGCCCCGGTCGGGCCGAGTCGGGCCCGCTCTGCCCGAGGATCGAGACCCGTACCACGATGAGCTGCGGGGGTAGATCCGCCGGACCGAGATTCCACCGTTCGAGCGTCCCCGGACGAAAGTTCTCGCACACCACATCGGCGGTTGCGATGAGCCGGCGCGCCAGCGCTTGACCGCGCTCGTCGCGCAGATTGCACGTGACCGAACGACGACTGCGACCTTCGACGGCGAAGAACAGCGACGATCGATCCGCGAACGGGCCGAGCCCGCGCAACATGTCGCCACCGCGCGGGTCTTCGATCTTGATCACATCTGCGCCCAGTTCGCCGAGGATGGCCGCGCAGTAGGGCGCCGCGACACGGGTTCCCAGATCGATGACGCGCGTGCCCGCGAGCGGCGCCGCCGCGGTCATGTTCGCGGTTCGTCGTTGCGGCGGGAGCGCCGTTGCTTCCAGGCTGCGACGGCCTCGGGATACTCGGGGAGTTCGCGCGAGATCGCCTCGTATGCGAGCGACACGTCGAGCGTCTGCTCGACCATCCACCGTAGATAGCGGTTGACCGCCATCTTGGTCGCTCGCGCCGCGTAGGTCGGTTGTGCGGCGAATTCGCGGGCCAATCCATACGCGGCGGCCTCGAGATCCTCGGCCGGGACCGAGCGATTGATCATGCCCATCGCCGCCGCGTCGACGCCCGTGATGAGCTTGCCCGTGAGCAACAGCTCCTTGGCGCGGTGAGGGCCGATCAGCAGCGGCAGCACCACCGCCGCACCATCACCGGCGACGAGCCCGAGGTTCACGTGGGGATCGCCGATGGTCGCGTCGTCGGCCATGACGACGCAGTCGCAGAGCAGCGCGATCGTGAGCCCGAGGCCGATGGCGGGGCCATTGACCATCGCGACGATCGGCTTTTCGATCTCGAGCATGCGATGCACGAGATGCCAACCGCGACGGTTGACGCGCGGGTCGTGCTTCGCACCGAACGATCGCACGTCGCCACCTGCGGTGAACGCTCGCCCCGCGCCGGTCAACACGATTGCGCGGGTCGACGGTTCGAGGTCGACGCGTCGCACGATCGATTGGAACTCTTCGACCATGTCAGGGTCGAGCGCGTTCAGTTGCGCGGGCCGGTTGAACGTGATCGTCGATACGGAGTCGAGATGCTCCACGAGGATCGCGGGCTGCTCGCTCATGGGGCCACCTTTGCTCGCGGTTCCCGGGGGAGGCCGAGCACCTGCTCACCGAGTGTGTTGCGTTGGATCTCCGACGTGCCGGCGAAGATCGTGCACGCACGGTAGTAGAGATGGTCGCGCTGGCGGCGGCCTCCCTCGAGCATCGCGTCAGGCCCGAGCATGCGTAGCGACGTCTCGTGCATTCGCTGGGCCATCTCGCTCCAGAACAATTTGACGAGCGAACTCGATGCGCCCGGCGCGCGGCCGGCGTCGAGCGCGCTCAACACCCGATACAGATGCAGCCGGTAGATCCGCAGCTCACTGTAGGCCCGAGCGAGTTGTTGCCGGGTCACGGCGTCGGTCGCGCCGCTCCGGGCTTCGTCCAACAATGTTTCGAGCAACACCGAATGCACGATCAGTTGTCGGGGCGACGTGCTGCGCTCGTAGCCCAAGGTGGTGCGCATCACTGCCCAGCCATTCGCGGGATCGCCGACGACCGACTCATCGGCCACGAACGCGCCGTCGAGGAACACCTCGTTGAACTCCGACTCACCGGTCATCTGCCGCAACGGACGTACGTCGATGCCCGGCTGGTCCATGTCGAGCAGGAAGTAACCGATCGGCGCGCGACCGCGCTCTGGGTCGGCGGTGCGCGCGAGGAGCACCCCATAGCGCGAATACTGCGCGTTGCTGGCCCACACCTTCTGCCCGCTCACGCGCCAACCACCGGGAACGCGCGTCGCGCGCGTTTGCAAGGACGCGAGGTCCGAACCCGCCTCAGGTTCGCTGAAGAGTTGACACCAGAGATCGTCGGCGGTGACGATGCGGTGGAGGTAACGCTCGCGCTGGCCGGCCGTGCCGTGCTCCAACAATGTGGGCCCGACGAGATTCACGGCGACGCGGTTGACGATCTCGGGCGCGTGAGCCAGCGCGATCTCTTCTTGCACGATGAACGCTTCGGTCCACCCGAGACTGCGACCCCCGAACTCACGCGGCCAGTGCACCGCAACCAGCGCAACGCTCGCGAGTTCGGCTTGCCACGCTCGTTGGAAGTCGACGAGAGCGCGGCCCGCGGCCGGCGGTGGCGACCGCGGCGAGCGCGTTGTCAGCCAGTCGCGGACTTCGGTTCGAAACGCTTCTTGAGCCGGCGAGAACCGTAGGTCCACCGCGTCACGGTAGGCGAACGCGCTTCTTGACGCCACGCCACCACGGCGTGAAGATGGCCCGCTGTTCCGATCGCCGGGACAGGAGACGACATCCGGGGGATCGCATGTCGAGCGCGCCTGCATACGCCGAACAATGGGCGACCATCAACCTCGAACGGCGCGACGGCATTCTGCAAATGCGGTTGCACACCGACGGTGGCCCGTTGCGATGGGGCGCGGACGCCGTGCGCGATCTACAAGAAGCCTTTGGGGCGGTGGCCGCCGACAACGAGAACCGCGTCGTGATTCTGACCGGCACCGGCGACGAGTTCAACGGACCGAAGGGCAGCCCGGCGACCTTTCCCCGGGCAACGCCGCGCGGGTGGGATTCTGCGCACTGGAATGTGCGGCGATTGCTGACCAACCTTCTCGATATAGAAGCGCCGGTGATCGCCGCGATCAACGGGCCGGCGTGGCGTCACGCCGAGACGCCGCTACTGTCCGACATCGTCTTGGCCTCGGACACCACTGTGTTCTCCGATTCTGGACATTTCGTGAACGGCCTAGTGCCGGGAGACGGCATGCAGCTCATCATGCCGCTCGTCATGGGGCTCAACCGCGCTCGCTACTACATGCTCACCGGTCAAGAGATCGATGCCCGGACTGCGCTCGAGATCGGCATGGTGAACGAAGTGCTGCCGCCCGACCAGTTGTTGCCGCGCGCGTGGGAATTGGCCGAGCAACTCACGCGTCAATCGCACCTCGTCACTCGCTACACCCGCGTTGCCTTCACCCACACCATCCGTCAGTTGCTCGTCGCCAACCACGGTTACGGCATCATGCTCGAAGGCATGGCGTGCGTCGACGACGCCGAGCGCGGCGGAGGCTACGAACTCCCCGAGCGCGTGTGATCGCCAACGCCGACGACGCGCTATTGGCGGGCGTCCGCGCGGTACTGGTCGGCAGCGGCACCGCACTGTCGATGTTCGGCGCGGTGCTGGGCGAGCAGGGTGCCGACGTCATTCGCATCGAGGCACCCGCAAGGGGTGACGACCTGCGTCGTCGCGGGCCCTTTGCCGGCGACCATTCACTCACATGGGCCGTCGCGGCCCGCTCGTCGCGCAGCGTGACCTGCGCGCTGGCCCATCCCGAGGGCAGAGCACTGGCCCGGCGCCTGCTCGAAGGCGCGGCGGTCATCGGCGAATGCCTCGGGCCCGGGGGCCTCGAGGCGCTCGACCTCGGCCTCGAGGGGCTCCGAGGGCCACGGGCGCTCGTGCGGTTCAGCGGGCGGGGCCAGGCCGGCCCAGAGGCGGCTCAGGAGGCGCCTGAGGTCGTCGCTCTGGCGATGAGCGGCCTGCTCGGGCTCACGGGGCAGCCCGAGCGACCGCCCGTCCCGTTCGGCGTACGCCTGGCCGAACAGCTCGCCGGCGTTTCCGGAGCGACCGCGGCGCTCGCGGCGCTGCTCGACGAGCCCGCCGGCGACGAGCTCGGACCGGTCGTCATCGACCTCGCCACGCACTCGGCCGCGCTGCGCCTCACCGAGTGGACGGTGGCGGCCTACGACAGGCTCGGCGTCGAGCGCCATCGCGAAGGCAACCGTCCGTCGAGCGTCGCGCCGCTCGACGTGTATCTCACCGCCGACGGTGATCACGTCGCCCTCGTCGGTGGGTCCGACGCGAACTTCGCGCGTTTGGTGAAGGCCATGGATCGCGAGGATCTGCTGTCCGACGAACGCTTTGCCTCCAGCGACGCGCGCGTCGCGCACGGCAGCGAGATCAACGGCCTCGTCGCCTCATGGGTTCACTCGCAGCGCACCGACGAGGTCGAGCGCCGATGCCTCTCGTGCGGCGCGCCATTCGGACGCGTCGCCGGAGCGCCGGACATATTCGCCAACGCGCACCTCGCCGCGCGCGGCGACCTCGTCACGATCGACGATCCCACCATCGGGCCGCACGTGCAGCAGGCTCCCCACCCACGCGTCGTCGGTGCCGCACCCATCGTGCCCACGCCCGCGCCCACGCTCGGCCAACACAACGAACAAATCTGGTGCGACGAGCTCGGCATCACCCCCGCCGAGCTCGACCGCCTGCGCGCGTCCGGCATCGTCTAGCGCGAGCGGGGCAATCCAAGGCCGGCGGTGGCGATGATGTCGCGTTGGATCTCGCTCGTGCCGCCGGTGATCGTCTCGAGTGGGGCGTGCCGGTAGGCGCGTTCGAAGACGCCGCCGCCGATAGCGCCCCCCGAACCGTCCGCGATCAAACCATCGACACCGACGATGTCGAGCAGGGTGGCCGCGACGTGCTGCATCGCCTCGGTGGTGAAGAGCTTCGTCATCGACCCCTCGACCACGGGAACCCTGCCCTCTGCGTGCGTCGCCACGGTGCGTAGGGCGAGCAAGCGTCCCACCTCGTTGGTGATCGCGATCCACGCCAGTTGTTCGCGCACGACAGGGTCGGCGAGGCGAGATCGACCAACCGGGTCACGCTGCGAGCGCGCCCATTCGACGGCCTGTTCGAGCAACCGCGCGCAGCGTCCCGGCACGACGGGAAACACGCCGCGCTCGAGCGACAACACGAGGCCCATCATCGTCCAGCCGTCATCGATGGCACCGACGCGCGCGTCATCCGGCACGTACAAGTCGGTGTAGAAGGTGATGTTCGTGCGCTCACCACCCATCGTCGCAACCGGGGCCAAAGAGAAGCCTTCGCTCTGCGTGGGTACGAGGAAGGTCGTCAGCCCGCGATGCTTCGCGACGTCTGGATTCGTGCGGGCGAGAACTAGGACGTAGTCGGCTACCTCGGCGAACGTCGTGAACATCTTCTGCCCGTCCAGTCGCCAGCCGTCACCGTCTCGTTCGGCGCGCAGCTTGGCGGCGGCGGCATCGGATCCGGATTCGGGCTCGCTGATGCCGAGCGCCACGAGGGCCTCGCCCCGCACGAGCCGAGGGAGGACTTCGGCCCGTTGCTGTTCGCTACCGACGCGCCGCAGCAACTCGGCGACGAGCATGGTGTTGAGATAGCCCTCGAAGGGTGCGCCGCTCCGGCCCGCTTCGTCGAAGAGCGCGGCGACGGTGAGACCGTCCCAGCCTCGACCCCCTTCGTCCGGTGGCCAATGCGCGCTCAACCAGCCTTTTTCGGCGAGCGCCCGTCGGACCCGCGAATCGTCATGCGTACCCGTTTCCCGCACACGGGCGCGCACCTCATCGGTGACCATCTCGCCGAACAACGCCCGCGCGTCATCTCGCAGCTGTAGTGCTTCGGCGCTCCAACCGAACTCCATGTCATGCTCCCCACAGCACGGACGCAAGATGCGACAGTTCGCCACGAACGGAGTCGTGCACCAGTGCCCACGACTTCGCGCGTCGGTGATACAGCTGCACGTCGTACTCCGCCATGAATCCGTAGCCGCCGTGGCAGTGCAGTGCATTGGCGGTGGTCTTCGCCGCGGTGTCTGCCGCGAATGCGAACGCCATCGACGCCCGCGTGCGCTCGGCGGGGTTGCCATCGAGCGCCCACGCGGCTTCGAAGGCGAGGAGTCGCGCGCCGTCGAGGGCGGTCGCCACGTCGACCAAACCATGCGCGAGCGCTTGGAACGAACCGATCGGGCGCCCGAACTGGTGGCGCTGCCGCACGTACGCAAGTGCCAATGCGAGTGCCTCGCCGGCCAAGCCCACCAATGCCGCCGCCTTCAGCACGCGCCATTCGTCGACAGCGCACTCGAAGTACACCGAGGCATCCGCACCACGAACCAACTCGATCACATGCGCGTCGGCCCTCGCCACGTCACCGAGTGCTTCCGCAGCTAGGCCGACCTGCGCGAACCGCGATGCTGGTTGCACCAGCAGCAGAGCATCGCCGTCGAGAACGATCACGAGATCGGCAACTGCGCCCCACGGCACCAAATGGGCGATGCCCGCTTGCGCGGGGTGCAACGCCAGCGTGAGCACGTCGGCCCCTTCGAGCACGCGCTCGATGTTTGCTCGACCGACATCTGCGCATCGCGCGAGCAAGCGCAACGCCACCGACGACTCGACGAGCGGCGCGGGCGCCAACCGGCGGCCATGTTGCTCGGCGACGAGCGCGGCGTCGAGTAAGGACCCTCCGCCACCGCCGAGTTCGGTCGCTACCGCGATGCCCGGGCCACCGACCCCGACCAACGCCTGCCACAGCGACGCGTCGAATCCTGTCGGCTCGGCCGCCCGCACGCGCGCCGGCGACGACTCGCGCGAGAAGAACTTGTCGAACGCGGCCACAATCGCTTGCTGATCGATGTCGAGCGACAGCTGCATCTCAGGGCTTGTCGGCTCGCGCGAATCGGGAGGGGTCGACGATGGCGCGGCGGTGCGTACCGCGACTCACCGCACCACTCGGCCCGTCGACCGAGACGGCGAAGAGCAAATGGCGGCCGTTCACTTCGGTGAGCTCGCAGCGCACGTTGACGGAATGACCCACGAGCGCCACGCCCTCGTGGCTGACACATACGTGTGTGCCCACCGTGTCGTGGCCGGGCGGCAAGTGCGCCAACACAGCACGGCGGCACGCGCCTTCGATGATCGACACCAACGACGGCGTGGAAATGACGAGTGCAGCCACGTGGCCCGGTGTCATCGCGTCGGTCACCTCGACGACGACATCGTTCGTGAGACCGACGGGCACCGCACTGGGAGAATCAGTCATCGAGCTGGTCCACGGGATAGGGGTAGGCGATGTGCCCGCCGCCATCCACGACGAGTACCTGTCCCGTCACGTTTGCCGCGAGATCGCTGACCGCGAACAAGAGGCTTCCTGCGATGTCAGAGGGTTGCGACATTCGCCGCGTGGGAACGAGCTGCGCCATCGACTCTCGCTCTTCGGCGCTCAGCACCTCCAGCATGCGCGGCGTCAACGTGCCGCCCGGCGCCACCGCGTTGACCCGCACGCCGCGGGGCCCGAGCTCGACCGCCACCGAGCGCACGAGCGACATGAGCGCGGCCTTCGCCGCGCCATATGCGGCGTGCATGGGCGAGCTGGTCAATCCACTGATCGATGCCACGAATGCGAGCACTCCCCCGCCGCCGTCGGCGAGGGCGCGCCCACCGACCTGTGCTACCAGGAACGCATGTCGCAGCACCATGTCGAAGGTCCATTCCCATTCGTCATCGGTCGTCGCGACGAACCTGCTGTACCGCGCCGCGCCGACGATGTCGACCATGCCGTGGAGCGATCCGAACGCAGCAATTGCTTCGCTGACCACGCGCTCGACCTGTTCTCGGTCGCGTATGTCGGCCACGCACGGCACGCCGCCGACCTCTTGTGCAATCTCGGTCGCGCGGCGCTCGTCGTTGTCGACGCACAACAACGATGCTCCCGCTTGGCTCAGCGCGTGCGTCGTCTGCCGTCCGATTCCTTGCCCCGCGCCGAGCACGACGAACGAGCGACCATCGAGGCGCAGTCGCCCGAAATAGTCGGGCACCGGTGAGTTGTCGCTGTAGGTCATCGCCCATTCCCTTCGTCGTGGCGCTCCATGCGGGCGACCGTGATACGCATCCCGTGCACCGGTGGCAGCACGCGCTCTTCGAGCACTGCCCACTCTTCGGACCACGGACGGCGACCGGTGTACACGAGGCGATCGGCCACGTCTACTCCTTGCGCGACGACTTCGGCCTCGGCCGCGTCGAGATCGGATACGACGTACACGACGGTGTAGACACCTTCGCCGTTGGTGGCGAGAAAGTCGTGGAACTTCTGTGGGCCGTTGGCCGCGGGCGCGATCACTTCGACACCGTGTTGGAGCGAGAACGAGACGCGCAGGCTGCCGTCGTGCATGTCGAGCTGATCGAATGTGACTCCGAGCGCCGTACTCCACAGCTTGGTTGCGGCCTCGAAGTTCTCGGGCCGCACGCAGTACACGACATGACTCATTCGATTGACCGATGGATTCATCAGATGCTCCTCATTCCCGCGCGATCACGTGGGCGCGCAGCTCGTTCTTCAAGACCTTGCCGACTTGATTGCGCGGCAGCGCATCGACGGCAATCCATTGCTCCGGGATCTTCTGCACCATCAGCCCGGCATCGCGCAGGTACGCGCTCATCGAGCCCACCGGCAGCGGCACGGCAGGGTCGGTGGCGACGATCACCGCGCAG
This sequence comes from Acidimicrobiales bacterium, assembly GCA_039934635.1. Classification (GTDB taxonomy): domain Bacteria; phylum Actinomycetota; class Acidimicrobiia; order Acidimicrobiales; family WLNW01; genus DATLFA01. The sequence goes on along the minus strand of JBDTLT010000001.1, from coordinate 107,994 downwards.
CACCGTTCGCCGGTGCGCGGGTCGGGCACCCCGACCACCGCGACCTCGCGGACGGCCGGATGTTCGAACAAAAGGTCTTCGACCTCTTTGGCGCTGATGTTCTCACCCTTGCGAATGATGATGTCCTTCAGGCGGCCGACGATCTGCACGTAGCCGTCGCTGTCTTCTCGCGCGAGGTCGCCGGTTCGGAAGAAGCCCTGCGCGTCGAACGCATTCACGTCGAGCGACGCGTCGACGTATCCGGCGAACACCATCGGCCCTTGCAGACGGATCTCTCCGGTGCCACCCGGGGCGACGTCATGTTCGTCGGCGTCGACGATGCGAACGTGCAGGCCCTGCACCGGCCGCCCCTCGGTGGTCGCTCGCTTGTCGTCGGGCGCAGACAACGGCGTACACAACGCGAACGGGCATTCGGTCATGCCGTAGTTCGAATACAGGCCCACGCCCATCAATTCGGTGAGTTGATAGTGGAGCTCAGGGTTCTTGGCCGCGCCGCCGTTGGTGTAGCCGCGTGCGTGGGGGAACAGGGCCCGCTGCGGCTGGCGCCGCTGGGCATCCATGTACGCGAGATGGAACACCTGTGAGACGCCGGGCAATGTCACCTGCTCGCGAGCCAGCACGTCGATCACCGTTGTCGGATCGAATCGCTCGACGAAGATGTTCGCCGAGCCGGCGAGGAAGGAACAGCACTGCACGACGAGGCCGCCGATGTGCGCAATCGGGAAGTTGATCGGTAGCCGATCGTCGGCCGTGAGCCCGATCGCATCGACGTAGCTCTGCGACGCGGCAATGATCGACGAGTCGGTGTGCCGCGCCCCCTTTGGCGCGGCCGTCGTACCCGACGTGTGGAAGATCCACCGCACGGAACTCGCATCGGTCGCCGCCGACGGCAGGCGCGCGACGTCGCCGCGCGGCAACGATCGTCGATCGAGCACGATGTGGCGCACCACACTGGCAGGCGTCTCGGTCGACGGTGCGTTCGAGATGAGGACCTCGGCGCCGGTCGTACGCAATGCGTGGTCGACTTCGCGCGACCGGTAGATCGGAAGCAGCGGCACCTGCACCACGTCGAGACGGCTGAGCGCTGTGAACACCACCACCGTCTCGATCCACGTGGGCAACTGCCACGCGATCACCTGCCCCGGACGCACGCCCAGATCGTGGAGCCCGGCGGCGACCTCACGCGCGTTGTCCGCCAACTCGGCGAAGGACAGGCGGACCCCGCGCTCGTCGACCACGCAGAGACGGTCAGGAGTCGCGGCGACCCGCCGCTCGAGTACATCCCACAGTGTCGGCTCGTTCACCCCGCTGCCCCCCGCTGCGCCGAGTCTGTCAACCCCAGCGCTGGCGCCGCCATTCGTCGGGATCGCCGCCGCGCTCGCGTATGCGCACGCTGATCGGAATCGGCAACTCGGTGCCCGTTCCGTCGAGGATGCGTTGGATGTGCCCGCCATCCTCGGCCCAAACATGGCACGTGTTGCGGTTGCCCGCAGCGCGCAGGGCGCGCATCTCGGGCGAATTCAACGTGTCGGCGGCCAGTGGCTGCGTGGCATCACCTGACTGCCGCAGTCCCATCATCCGGCTCGCGAGCTTGCATTGCATCGCCACCGGCGCCATCGCCTGCAACAACGCAGTGGTGTGCGTACACCCACGCGGACCACCGAAGAGCTCTCGCACCTTGTGGGTGAAGCCGCGCGCGATGGAGAGCCCGACGAGATGGTGATAGTGGTCGATTACCGATGGGCACGCGTGATGCGGATGCGCGAGGAATTCGACGTCCACCTCTTTGATGAGCAGATCAGGCAGCTCGACGGTGAGCGCGACCTCCATGTGGTGCATCACGAGCGGCGTGTCGTCGTCGATGTCGTAGAGCCGGGTCGGCAGCTGGTCACGCACGGCACCTTTGATGACCAGCATGCCGTCGCGCCGCCAGTAGCCCCTGACGTCGTATCCGCGGGTATGCATCAGCTCGAGATCGTCGTCCATGGTCGCTAGCGCAGCACATGTGGCGGCAGACGGAAAACTCCGCCGACGCGTGTGAGCTCGTGCAGCAGCCCCCTCACCCGCGGGGCAACGTAGCGTTGGGCAACTTCGAGGGAGGTATGACGTGAGCGATGACGACGCAACGACCGGCGGCGAGTACTTGAGCCAACGGGGCCGCCAAGCCGCGGTCGAGATGTTCGGCCCCGGTGGCGACGCGTTCATGGAACGCAACAACCGCCGATGGGCCGACCGGGTGGACCCCGATTGGGCCCGCATCATGAACGAGTTCATCATCAACGGGTGCTACTCGCGCAACATTTTACCGACCGATGTCCGCGAGCTGTGCGCTGTCGCGGCGTTGACGGTGCTCGCCCGCACGGACGAGCTCACCGCGCACATCCGTATCGCCCTGCGCAGCAACCCACCGGACAAGGTCCGTGAAGTGCTGCTGCAGATGTCGGTCTACGGCGGCATGCCCGTGGCGCTCGACGCGCTGCGCATCTTCGACCGTGTGATCGCCGAGCCCGACGCCGACTTCTAGCGGGGCAGCGTGTTGTCGCAGTACTTCATGGCTGTCGGCGTGGGATTGATCGCCGGCGTGTTGATGCCCGTGGGATGGATTTCGAGGTGGAGATGCGGCATCGAGGCGTTGCCGCTCTGGCCCACATAGCCGATCACCGTGCCCTGATCGACGTGCCCCGTCACCGAGCCGAAGCGAGAGAGGTGCGTGCCGTAGTAGTAGATGCCGTCGTCGCCGTCGAGGTGCCACGAGAGGCCGCCCGCCGAATCGCGCGAGTAGCGGACGGTGCCCGACACGGGGGCCACGGTCGGCGTCCCCATCGGAGCGCTCATATCGACGCCGAGGTGACGCCACCCGCCGCTGCGACCCTCACCGTAGGTGTCGCCGAAACGCACCGGGCTGGCGATGGGACACAACCAGATCGGCGGAGGTGGAGGGGGCGGGGGCGGAGGGGGTGGAGGGGGCACGGCGCCGGCCGCTAGGGCTGCTTCGATGAGCTCGACGAGCATCATCGAGTCGGTGGGTGAGGGGACCACGGTGGGGTCGCGGACGATGCTGGCGCGGTTGTAGGAGGAGAGCAACGCATAGCTCCCGCCGGTGCCGACGCCGGCGGTGACCACCGAAGCATCCGCGGCATCGACGCCACTGGCCGCCATCATCGCGAAGACCGCGATACAGGCCATCCATCCGGGAATCCGGACCATGCGGCTACCTCGACGACCGGTGAAATATTGCAGATGCATGACGGCCGTAATGATCGTCCAAAATTGGGCCGGCCTTACGAACTTCTCGGTGCCACATGTCACGTCCTCGCCGCTGGGCCATCGAGCGCCCGCCCGTGATAAAGCGGCGGGTCATCGATAAGTTCCATGGAGTGTGGATGACTTTCACACAGTGCGCTAGTCGAGTGCGCCCTCGTGGAACTTCTCTATAGGGCTTGATTAACAGGCATATCCACAGGCACCTGGGGTAATGCAACTGCGACACATCCGTAATATTTCTTGTGACAGCCGCGCCGGTCGCCGCCCTCCTCCGTGCGATTTGTCGCGAGAATGGCCCTCATGCACCGCAGTACGCAGCGGATACTGACCACCCACACCGGAAGCCTGCCGAGGGTGGCCGCCATCGTCGATGTGCTGCGCCGCCGCGAGCAAGGCAACGCGATCGCGACCGCCGAGATCGAGCAGGCCGCCCTGACCGCGACCCGGGCGGTGGTCGACCAACAACTGCAGACCGGGCTCGACATCGTCAACGATGGCGAGCAACACAAACCCAGCTACGCGACCTACGTGATCGACCGGGTGGCCGGCTTCGAGGGTGCGCGCCGAGCAGTTTTCCCCAGGCGGCTCGACTCGGCCGACTTCCCCGAATGGGCTCGCGCCGCCGCGCCGCGCGGCCTCGCCGCGCTGCGGGTCCCCACCTGTGACGGGCCGCTCGCGTGGAAAGACTTCGACGCGGTCGCCCGCGACATCGTTCGCCTACGCGAGGCGACCGACGCAAAGCCGGTGGCCGAGCTGTTCATGACGGCCGCGTCACCCGGGGTCATCTCGGTGATGCTCCCCAACGCGTATTACCCCACCCGTGAGGCCTACGTCTTTGCGCTCGCCGACATCATGCGGCGTGAGTACCACGCGATCGCCGATGCCGGCTTCATCCTGCAGATCGATTGCCCCGATCTGGCGATGTCGCACAACTCTGAGTTCTCCGACCTGAGCATCGCCGAATTCAAGAAGGTCATCGCGATGCACGTCGACGCGCTCAATCACGCGACGGCCGACATCGCTCCCGATCGCATGCGCATGCATCTCTGTTGGGGCAACTATGAAGGCCCGCACAATCACGACATCGCTCTGCAAGAGATCTTGCCGACCGTGCTGCGCGCCCGGCCGTGCGCGCTTTCGTTCGAGGCGGCCAATCCGCGCCACGCCCACGAATGGAACGTGTGGCGCGACATCGCGCTGCCCGACGACAAGATCATCATCCCCGGCATGATCGACACCACGACGAACTACGTCGAGCACCCCGAGCTCGTCGCGCAACGCATCAAGCGCTACACCCGCACCGTCGGCAAGGAGCGCGTGATCGCGGGAGCGGATTGTGGCTTCGGCACCATGTTCGAGGCGGGCGGTGTCGATACGCGCATCGTGTGGGCCAAGCTGGCGGCGCTCGTCGAAGGCGCGGCGATCGCGTCGAGCGAGCTGTGGTGATCAACCCATGCGTAGATACGAGGGGATGAGGCGCGAGCGGTCGATCTCGTCGGGCTGCCACCCTTCGACCAGCGCTGATCCGTCAACGGTGCGCACGGGCCGGTTCAACTCGACCAACAGCGAGAGGCTGTATGTGACGCGGCCCGTCAGGGTCTTGGGGTCACACGTGCACAGCGCGACGGTCGCCTCGACGAAGGTCTCCATCGGCTCGATCGAGCTCGACGGCGGGCTCACGAGACTCGACGCGTTCTCGGTCATCACGGCCGACTCCGGCGCGAGCGTATTGACGGCGATGTTGTCGTCATAGAGCTCCATCGCCGCGCCAGTGGTGATGCGATCGAGCATGGCCTTGGTACAGCCGTAGAGGATCTGCGCACCGACTTGTGTCTTCGGAAACGGAGGGCCCACCTTGGGGCCCGCCGCGCGCGACGAGATGTTGCAGATCCAACCCTGCCCCTGTGCCCGCATGTCCGCGGCAACGAGTGCGGACAGTTCCCACGCGGCCCAGGCATTGACTTCGATGGCTTCCATGAAGACGTCGCGGGTTGTCTGTTCGAGCCCGAGGTGAAACGTCCGCGGCGCCGCCGCGTTGTTGACGAGTATGTCGACCGGTGCGCCGAATGCATCGTGCACCGCGTCGATCACCCGCCGCTTATCGAAGTTCGGGTCACCGAAATCGGCCGCGACCGCGACGGCGCGACCCCCGGCAGCCTCGATCTCGGCCACGGTCTCTTGGAGCGAGCCGGCGAAGGTGTGCGAGCCGGGCGCAAGGCTGCGGCTCGTCACGCACACCGCAGCGCCCTCCGCGGCCAACCGTTGCGCGATCGCCTTGCCGATGCCTCGACTGCCACCGGTCACGATCGCAGTCTTGCCTGCACATTCGCCACTCATCAACAGTCCTCCTCGTGCCGACTTCTCACACCACCACGCCCGGTGCCGCCCCCGCGATGTCCTCGCCGCCGCGCCGAGTGGCCTGCCCGTTGACCCAGATGTGGTGGATACCGATGCTGCGGCTCACCAAGCGGTCGCCGTTGGCGGGGAAGTCGAAGACGCGATCGGCCGGCATCGCCGCAACCGAGTCGGGGTCGAAGGCGACGAGGTCGGCGTGATACCCCGGGCGGATGGTGCCGCGGTCGCGGATGCGCCACAGATCGGCGGGTTGACCGCTGAGGCGCCACACCGCTTGCTCGACTGACAAGGCCTGCTTCTCGCGCACCCAGTACCCGAGTAGGTGCGTCGGGTAGCACGAGTCGCACAACATCTCGACGTGCGCACCGGCGTCATGCGCGCCGAGCACGGTGCGCGGGTCGCGCAACAGCTGCGCCAACTCCTCCTCATCCGCGTTGCGCGACACGATGCGAAACCTCGTCGTGAGGTCTTCGGCGATCGCCATGTCGAGCCACAGGTCGAAGGGGTGCACGTTGCGCTCGTGTGCGAGGTCGGCCAGCGAACGACCGCGATCATCGGCGAACGCCATTGATTCCGCGATCGATGCCTTGTCGTACGCGTCGGGCCGGTAGATCGGGATGTCGGCTTTGGCTTGTTCGCGCCATGCAAGATCTCGATAGACGTCGATGCGTTCGTGGCGGGGAGCCTGCAGCACTCGTTTGAACGACGGCGCGGTGCCGAAGTAGTACGGGTCTTCCATCGTCATCAAGAACACGATCTCGCGGCAACTCACCTGCGGCCAGATGTCGCTCGAGATGGCCGTGGCCCGATCGAGCATGTCGATCGTCGTGCCGTGCGGCCCGAACAAGCCGGTCAGCAGCGCGCCCCAAGTCACGCGCACGCCCAGCTCAGCGGCCCAGCGCGCGGCGTCTTCGATTTCCATCTGCGGGCCGTAAGTGATCTCGACGATGCCGCGACCGCTGTCGGCCACTGCGCTGCACAACGCACGGAGTTCGTGTACGTCCGCGAGCCGGCTCGGCACCGGCATGCCGTACGCGCCGTTGTGCGACGGCGCGAACGAACTGGAGAAGCCCGCCGCGCCTGCTTCCATCGCCTCGACGACAATCTGGCGCATCTGGGCCACCTCGTCGGCGGTCGCGGTGCGCCGTACTGCATCCTCGGCGCCCATCACGTACGTGCGCACCGGCGTGTGTCCGATGTACGACCCGAGGTTGATGCGCTTGGGTCGCTCGCGTAACACCGCGAGGTACTCGGGGAACGACTCGAAGCACCAGTCGATGCCCGAGCGCAACGTGTTGACGTTCATGCCTTCGACGAACTCGAGCGTCTGCATGATGAGGTCGCGGTCGTGTGGTCGCGTGGGCGCGATGCCGAAGCCGCAGTTGCCTTGGATAGCAGTGGTCACACCGTGCCAACAGGACGGCGTGAAGTCCGCGTCCCAGAACAGTTGCGCGTCGAAGTGGGTGTGGATGTCGATGAACCCGGGAGCGAGCACGAGACCGTCGAGGTCGATCAGCTCCGCGCCCGTCGTCGACCCCACGTCACCGACACGGGCGATACGACCGTCGACGACTTCGACATCGGCGGACACTGCCGGCGCGCCGGTGCCGTCGACGACGCGTCCTCCTCGCAAGATCGTTCGCATGAGGCCCCCGAACACCGTTCGCGCGGACGGTAACACACTCACCGGCGGCGGATTCGCGCCACCGCTGTGACTAGATTGCACAGACATCACCCTGGGGGTACGGCCATGGCCAAGTTCACCGCCATCAGTCGCGACGAGGTTGCGACGAGCACGGCATACGCGGCGCCCGATCGCCGCGCGACCGGCGTCAAGTCATCGGTCCGCATCTCGCCCGACGACTATTCGATATGGATGGTCGAGTCGCAACTCGAAGACGGCGCCGAGCTGCGCTGGAGCGCGCCACACAGTGACGACGGCGTCTATGTGATCGAGGGCGAGCTCGATGTCGACCACGATGGCAAGGTGCGTCGCTGCCCGACCGAAGGCGCGATCATCGTCGAGTCCGATGTCGAATGCACGGCGGGGGCGATCGGCCCGACGCGCGTGTTGCATGTGGGCTCCTATGACCCGACGCCACCGACCGACGGCATGTGGGGCGCTCCTGCGCGCGACGGCCGCACTGTGCACGTGGTCGGCGATCAAGGTTGGTATCAGTCCGGCAGCGGCATCCACTACCTCGCGCGCTGGTTTGCCGATTCGACGCAGAGCACGTCGCGCATCGCGCTCTTCCACGTTGCACTGCACGAACCGCACCGGCGCGACACGCCCCACAGCCATAGTCAAGACGAGTTGATCTACATAATGGACGGCAGCCTCGTGATGGGCCGTTCCGAGTACATGCCTGGCACCTGTCTCGCATTGCCTGCCAACGTGCGCTATTCGGTAACGACCGGCGCCAACGGCATCAAGTTCATCAACTTCCGCCGCGACGCGTCGATGCAGGAGTACGGCAAGGTCAAAGAGCCAGAGCTCGAGAGCGCGCTGGCCCGCGGCGGCCGGCTCGTCGGCGACCTCCGCTGACGCAGTAGCCGAGGCGCTCGCCTACGAGCGCACGACGCGACCCGGCAGCGCACCGGTGTGCTCGCCGTCAACGTAGGTGACCTCGCCGGCCACAATCGTGTTGCGATAGCCCTCGGCGCGCTGCAACAAGCGGCGACCGCCTGCCGGGAAGTCATACGCCATCGTCGGGGGCAGCACCCGCAAGCGGTCGAAGTCGATCACGTTGATGTCGGCGCGGTAGCCAGGTGCGATCACGCCGCGGTCGGTGAAGCCTGCGAGCTTGGCCGAATCGAGTGTGTGCTTGCGTACGAGTAGGGGCACCGGCAGCCGCTCACCGCGCGTGCGGTCACGTCCCCAATGGGCCAGCAGGGTTGTCGGGAACGACATGTCGCAGATGTAGGTCGCGTGCGCCCCGCCGTCGCCGAGGCCCGGCACCGAATAGGGCGACAGCAGCATGTCGCGTACCGCCTCGGCGGTGCCGCCGGCGAAGTTGCGCGACGGGCAGAATATGAACGACTGTCCACCGTTTTCGAGCAACACGTCGTAGATACGCTCGAACGGGCGTTGCCCGAGGGCACGGGCTTGCGCACCAATCGACCGGTCGAGATCGGGCTCGTAGCTGAAGTGATCGTCGATCGGATAGATCCACTCGAAGTCCCAGCGCTGCGGGATGGCCGTCGCCTCGGCCACGATGCGCTCTTTCACTTCGGGATCGCGCAGGCGCACGACGCGTTCGGCAAGGGGAAGGTCAGCGAACGGTTGATATGAAGGGCACACCGCGAAGAATTGCGACGTGCTGTCGAGACCGAGCACGCGCGCCACGGGACGGATCGCGGCTTGCGCGGTCATGCGCAGCCCGTCTTCGTTGGCCTTGGTGATGAAGTCCATCAATACGCGGTAGTCGTCGGGGTCGGTGTGGGTCTGCGTGACCGGCATCGTGAAGGGACGCACCGCGGCGATGCGACGGAAGCGCTCGAACTCGATCTCTTGCGGATCGGTCGCGTAGTCGGCGGCGACCTCGAAGAATCCGCGGTTGGCCTGACGCATGCCTTCGACGATGGCACCCAACTCTTCGTCGCCGGCGCAGAAGGTCGGCATGAGGTCGCCGTCGCTGGTGCGGTGGATCTGCGTGCGCAACGTGGCAACGCCGACCGCACCCGCCTCGAGCGCGTTGCGCACGAGCGAAGTGATGGTCTCGAGCTCGTCGGGGGTCGGCGTGTTGCGCCCGTCGAAGGCTCGCTCGCCCATCGCGTAGAGACGCAATGGTGTGTGCGGCAACAGCGCCGCGACATCCATCACGCGGTGGCGACGGTCGAGCGCGTCGAGGTAGTCGGTGAAAGTCTCCCAGCCCCAATCGAGGCCTTCGTCGAGCACGGCGACGGAGATGTCCTCGACGCCCTCCATCGCCTTCGCGAGGAAGGGGCGATGCTCGGGTCGTACGGGTGCGAAACCGACGCCACAGTTGCCGATCACCGCGGTAGTGACGCCGTGCCAGCACGACGAGCCGAGCTGCTCGTCCCACATCGCCTGCGCGTCGTAGTGGGTGTGCACATCGACGAAACCGGGTGTGACGAGCAGGCCGTCGGCATCGATGGTCTGGCGCGCCGCGCCGACGTCGCCCACCTCGGTGATCAGCCCACCGTCGATCGCGATGTCAGTCACGACCGGGGCGCTTCCGGTGCCGTCAACAACCTGGCCGCGACGAATGACGAGATCATGCATGCGGCCCACGTTAGCGGCCGCTAGTACGATGAGCGCATGGTCGCTTCGGTTGTCGTATCTGCAGACGAACATGTCGTCGAGTCACCCGAGTTCTGGGACGATTGGCTGCCTCGATCACTGCCGGCCAAGGACCGCGATCGGGCTCCGCGACTCGTCGGTGTCGGCATCGCGCTCGACAGTTCCGCGCACGTCCTGCGCACGTTCACCCTGTTCCCCCAACTGATGAAGCTTTCCGATGACGCGCTCGGCTCGATGGACGTCACCGCCCGCGTCAGCGTGCTCGACCGCGAGGGCATCGACATCGCGATCCAGTTCCCGCAACGCGCCATGTCGATGTCGGGCATTGCCGACCGCGACCTCATGTTCGATTGCCTCAACTCGTTCAACGAATGGTTGGCGAGTTGGTGCGCCTCGTCCAAGGGCCGTCTCCACGGCGTGCCCATCCTGCCGACGTTCTACCGACCCGAGGCCACCGCCGACTACATCGGCCACCTCAAGGCACTCGGCTTCAAGACGATGATGCTGCCGAACTATCCGCGCGACATCCGTTATGCCGATGCCGAGATGGAACCCATGTGGAGCGCCATCGAAGATTCAGGGCTCCCGCTCAACTTCCACATCAGCGAAGCGCCCGATGACAACGGCCCTGGTGGCCTCGGCACATTCCTCACCGTGTCGATGCAACCGTTCCGCAAGCTGTGGTCGTACCTCGTGTTCACCGGCCTGCTCGACCGGCACCCGGGGTTACAGGTCGTGTTCACCGAAGGCGGCATCAGTTGGGTGCCGTCGGTGCTCGACCACGCCGATCGCGTCTACCGCGAGTTCGCGGCGTACCTCGAACCGCGCCTCCCCCACCCACCGAGCCACTACTGGCACACACAGTGCCAGGCCACGTTCATGGACGATCCGCGCGGTCTCGAACAGATCGAGTACATCGGGGTCGACCGGGTGCTGTGGTCGAGCGACTACCCACATCCCGAAGGCACCTTCGGCGCGACTGCAGACGTGTGGCAGCGCGTGCGCGATCTTCTCGGCGACACTGCAGCGGCGGCCATCATGGGTGGCAACGCGCAACGCCTCTACGGATTCAGCGCACCGTGAGCGTCCAAGTAGAACCAATCGCCCGATCCCTCGGCGCGATCGTGCGGGGCGCCGATCTACGCGAGCGGCTCAGCGACGACGACTTCGCGGTGATCTACGACGCGCTCATGCAGCACCTCGTGCTGTTCTTCCGCGAGCAGGACATCGATGACGATCAGCACCTTGCGTTCGCATCGCGCTTCGGCGCGCCCAACGTCTATCCCACGACCCGCGCTCGTGGGCTCGACCTGCCGATCGAGTTCATCGAGGACACGCCCGACAGTCCACCCAAAGCCGATCTCTGGCACACCGATGCGGCGTTCCTCGCCGAACCTCCCGACATCGCGGTGCTCAGCATGCGGGTGACCGCGCCTGTCGGCGGCGACACGCTGTGGCTCAACCTCTACGACGCGTACGACAAACTCTCGTTGACGATGCAGCAGGTCGTCGATCAACTCACGTGGGACGTACGCGTCGGCGACTGGTTCCGCGACGCCACCGTCGTGCAGTACGGCGAAGAGATCTACCAGCGCGTCGCCGATGAGTTCAAAGGTGCGCAGCATCCCATCGTGCGCGTGCATCCCGTCACAGGGCGCAAGGCCCTCTACATGTGCGGCGATTACATCAAGGGCATCACCGGCATGCACCAAGCCGAGAGCGATTTGCTGCTGCGTTTCTTGCGCTCACAACTCGACGACCCCAACATCCAGGTGCGCTGGCACTACGAACCCAACGACCTCGTCGTCTGGGACGAACGCTGCACCAACCATCGCGCCCTGTCCGACCACTTCCCGTCGCGCCGCCTGGTCCGGCGGTGCACGGTCGGCGCCGCGGCCCCTACCGGCGTCCGCTAAACCCCGTTATCAGGGGTTAGGCGTCCGCGGCGACCGCTTCGGTCTCGCAGAGACGGGCGGCTATGCGCCACACGCCACCCTCGCGACGGAATTGGTCGACGTAGCGGCCCCAGGCCATGACGCGCGGCGGTGCACTCGGCGCCTGGTTGAGGAACAAGAACGTGCTCTCGCCCCGCGCCACGTCACCGTCGATTTCGATGATCGGATCGACGATCACGTGCTTCGGTGCGGTCACCGGTTGGCGGGGATACGCATGCAAGAACGCGACGAATTCATCGCGGGTCGTGAGATGCGCGAACACTGTCCCGTCGGGCAAAACCGTGTCGTACGTGGCGTCTTCGGTGAATATGTCGAGCCATTCGTGCTCGCTCCCGCTATCGAGCGCTCGGCAGTAGCGGTGCATGGTGCGAATGATTCCGCGCTCGTCGAGCAGCGCGTGCACTTCGGCGTCGGGTACGGGCATGGTTGCCATGGCGACCTCGCGGGTCAGAGGACGGCGACGGGGTTGACGGGGCAGCCGGTGCCGCCCGGGATGCGGATCGGGTTGACCGTCAACAAGAACTCCCAGCGGCCTCGTTCGGCGCATGCCGCCGCGATCGGTGCGAGATGAAGATTGTCGATGAGGTGCAAGCCGATGCCGACGATGCCGATTTGGTGGATCGGGAACGGCCATTCGGGCGTACCGATGTAGGGCATGTGATCGGAGATGCCGTCGCTGCCCAGCACCGCGATGCCTCGTTCGTGCAGCCACGGCAGGCAGGTGGGATGCAGCCCCGAGAGCCCATCGGCGAACGGGCTCAGCACGCCGCCCTTCTCGGTGCGGCGATGGTCGCGCCCAGTGGAGACGATGAGGATGTCGCCCACGCCGACGCGCAGCTTCTGGCGCGCTTCGGCCGCTTCGAGCTCATCGACGGTGACCGAGCGGTCGTGCGGGAACGAATCGACGCCGGCCGCCGCGGGCACGTCGAGCAACACGCCGCGCCCGATGATGCCGGCCGCGGCCGACATGATCGTGTTCGTACGCGCGCCATCGGCCCGCACGTCGGTGGTCGGGCGGCCGTTGTACATCTCGCTACGCACGAACATGTGGCACAGCGCGTCGATGTGCGTGATGCCGAGGCCGTGCACCTGCGTGCCGATGTAGTCACCGCAGGCCTCGTAACCAGGCACACCGGACGAATCGCGCGAGTCGCCCGACGCCAGCATGTGGTGATGCGCGGGGAACGGCGTCTCGGCCGACGGCCGCACGGGCAGATCGTGGGCGAGGCTGATCGTGACTCCGTCGCGCACCAACGTCGCGGCGTACGCGCGATGGGCATCGGTGAGGTGGTTGAGTGCGCCCCGCTCGTCGTCGGCGCCCCACCGTCCCCAGTTCTTGACCTTCGCGTAGATGTCGTCGAGCTCGGCCGTCGTCATCGCGTCGGTTTTACTCACCACTGTTCGGCCTCCCCCGTTGCGAGTGCGTAGCTTTGCACACTGCCGCCGATCGAGGAGCGTGGCCGATGCGAGGTGTGGTGTTCGACGACAACGGCGTCCACGTTCGCGATGACATCGAGCTGCGGGCGCCCGAGGCCGACGAAGTCGTGGTGCGCCTGCTCGCGGCCGGTGTTTGCCAGAGCGACGTCAAGGTCTTCACCGGCGTGACCCGGTTGCCGCTGCCGTTGGTCATGGGCCACGAAGGCGCGGGTATCGTCGAATCGGTCGGCGACGCGGTCGACACGTGCGCACCGGGTGACTTCGTCGTTCTCCACACGCTGCGCTCCTGCGGATGGTGCCGTCATTGCGTCGCCGGGCGCCCGACCTCGTGCCTCGATGCCGGCGGCAGCGCCCAGTCGCCGTTCACGGCCGCGGGCCACAAGCTGCACCAATTCGCCAGTACCTCCGTGTTCGTCGAGCGCACCATCGTGCGGCGCGAGCAAGTCGTCCGCGTCGACCCGCGCATCCCACCAACCGCGGCGTCGCTCTTGTCGTGTGCCGTCTTGCACGGCGCGGGCGCTGTCACCAATCGCGCGCACGTCCGCGCCGGCGACACCGTGGCCGTATTCGGCGCCGGTCCGCTCGGGCTCAACGTGATTCAAGCAGCTCGCATCGCCGGCGCACACCGCATCATCGCGCTCGATACGAACGTCGAACTCGAGGCGCTCGCCCGCCGATGCGGGGCGCACGAATTCAGCGCGACGCACGAGGCGAGTGGGGTGCTCGATCTCGAAGCCGGAGGTGTCGACCATGCGTTCGTCTGCCTGCCCGACGCGGCGTTGGTGACGCAAGCGGTCGGGGTCACCGCAGTGTCGGGTCAATGTGTGATTGTCGAATTCCCCGGCCTCGGGATGCGCGCCGACTTCGAAGTGCGTCAGCTCTACCTCGACAAGTCGATACTCGGCACCCGCGCCGGCACCGCCGACCCGATGCGCGACATCCCTCGCCTCGTCGAGCTCTACCTCGACGGGCAACTGCTGCTCGACGAGTTGATCGGCCAAACCGCGCCACTCGACGGCGCCGAGACCGCGCTTGCCGCGATGGCGAGCGGGCCGAGCGCGCCGCGCACCGTGTTGACGATCAGCTGATCTCGGCGACGAGGTCTCGTGTCGCTTCGAGGGGCGACGTGATCCCACACATCGCCATCGCGATGCGCAATTCGTCGGTGAGCTCTTCGAGCAGGAACTGAGCGCCCGCTTCGCCCGCGACGGCGAGCGACCACACCACCGAGCGCCCGAGGAATACCGCCCGGGCACCGAGCGCCAACGCCATGAGTGCATGGTTGCCGCGGCGGATGCCGCCGTCGACATAGACCTCGGCCCGGTCGCCCACCGCGTCGACGATCTCGGGCAGCGCACGCGCCGTCGGAATCACGTTGTCGAGTTGCCGGCCACCGTGGTTGGACACCGAGATCGCCGCCGCTCCCGCATCGACACAGCGCGCCGCGTCGTCGCCCCGCAACACCCCTTTCACGACGACCGGCAGACCGCCGGCCCATTCGGAAACCAGTGCGATGTCGTCGAACGTGACGGCCGCGTCGAATCCCGTGACGAGCGAGTAGATGTCGAGTGAACCCGGGGCGACGCGCGGTACGAGATTCGGCAAGACGAAATCGGATGGCACGTTGAAGTTGTTGCGCCGATTGCGGGCGTTGTGCACGAGCACGGGGCTGTCGACGGTCAGCACAACGGCGCCAAAGCCCGCCGCCTTGACGCGTGCACACAAGTCGCGGGTCAAACCTCGATCTTGTTGGATGTACATCTGCATCCACCGTGGTGACGCCGGCGCCGCGGCAGCGATGTCCTCGATCGACGTCGTCGCCGAAATCGAAACGATGTAGAGCGCGCCGGCGGCCTTGGCGGCACGGGCGGTCTCTAGCTCGCCCTCGGGGCAGAATAGGCGGTGCATGGCCGTCGGTGACACCACGATCGGCGTGCTGACCGGCGCGCCGAGCAGCGTCGTCGCGGTCGTCACCTTGGAGACGTCGCGCAACACGTGCGGGCGCAATCGCAGCGACCGCCACGCGCCCAGATTGGCGGCAACGGTGATCTCTTCGTCGCCCCCGCCCGCCGTGTAGTCATAGGCCATCTGATCGAGGCGCGCCGCCGCCAACGATTCGAGCTCAGAGATTTCGAACAGCACCGCAACCCCTCATCGTGCGGTCATCATGATTGCAGACATCACGCACGGTTCGTCGCTGCGATTCTCCCACGCGTGCGTCGCGCCACGTTGCACGACCGTGTCCCCGGGGCCGAGTAGGCGCTCTTCGGTGTCGCCCAACACGAGATGGATCTCGCCGCTGATCACCTGGACGAAATCGATCGTGTGTGTGCGATGCATGCCGCGCGCCTTCGCTCCCGGATAGAACGTCAACATCGACCAGCGGGCGCCGCCGGTGGGTACCGGGCCGAGGGTCCACGCCGGATGGTCGTAGTCGACGTCAGCGCCGAGATCGGGCGGCGCGTCGGTGACGACCCACACCACCTCGATGTCGACGCCTTCAGGCGAGTCCGCTCCCCCGAACATGGCGGGCGCGCCGTCGGACTCGACCACACCTCGCCCGCCCCCGTCGTCGATCGTCACTATGCGACGCGTCGTCATCGTTACGCCTCTTTCACTCTTGGCTCGCGAGGTAGTCCAAGCACCGACTCACCCAGGATGTTGCGCTGGATCTCGGTCGACCCGGCGAAGATCGTGACAGCCCGCCCGAACAAGAACAGCTGCTGTAATCCATCGAATGCCGGCGCGGCGTCGACACTCGTCTCGGCGACCATCGCCGAGGCACCGCGCACCCGCATCGCCAGTTCACCGAATCGTTGATACCAGGTCGACCAGTAGAGCTTCGAGATCGACGGCGCCGCGCCCGATTGTGCGCCGAGCGAGCGCCGCGCGGATGCGCGCATGATCTGCAGACCGATCCACGCGCGCGCGATCTCGTCGCGAATCACGGGATTGTCGATCGCACCGTTCTTGCGGGCGAGCGCGATCACGCTCTCGAGTTCGTGCACGAACGACAGCTGCAGCCCCAATGAACCCACGCCGCGTTCGAATCCCAGCGTGCCCATCGCGACACGCCATCCCGATCCGACCGCACCGACCACGAGATCGGCCCGCGTGCGGGCTCCGTGGAAGAACAACTCGCTGAACTCGCTGCTGCCGGTGGGCTGACGGATCGGCCGCACCTCGATGCCCGGCTGATCCATCGGTACCAACAAGTACGACAAGCCATCGTGACGCTGCGACGCGGGGTCGGTGCGACACAACACGAAGCACCACTGTGCAAGATGCGCCAACGTGGTCCACACCTTTTGACCCTCGATGACCCACTCGTCCCCGTCGCGCCACGCGCGCGTGCGCAACGACGCGAGGTCGGATCCTGCATCGGGTTCTGAGTAGCCCTGACACCACAGCTCGTCGCAACGAAGGATCGGCGGGACGAAGCGGCGCTGTTGTTCGTCCGTTGCGAAGGCCAGCAGCGTCGGACCGAGCAGCGTGACACCGATGTTGCCCAGGCGCGCCGGCGCCTCTGAGCGTACGTACTCCTCGTGGAATGCGACCTGCTCGGTCAACGAGGCCGGACGGCCGCCGAGATCCGCGGGGTAGCCGAGGCCGACCCATCCGCCGCGCGCCAGCTCACGCTCCCATTCGATCTGCACCTCGACGGGAATCTCTTCGCGTCCGATACCGCCGCGGCCCTTCCAACGCGCGAACTCACCGACGCAGTGCTCGTCGAGCCAGGAACGCACTTGCTCCCTGAACGCGCGCTCCGCCGCCGATGAGCGAAGGTCCATTGCTCACTTCTCGAGTTCGGCAGGCAACGACGGCGGATCAGGGAGACGCATCGGGCCGTGTTCGTGCGATGCGACGATGAACGTCGCCCAGCCATTGATGTTCTGCTGACCCCGCTGATTGGTGCCGGTGACCTCGATGTCGACAACGGTGCCGTGATCGCCGTCGATGCGCTTGTCGGTGACGACCGCGGTGATCCACGTGGTGTCGCCCATGTAGTTGAACTTGCGGAACTCGCCGCGCACGCGGAACAGCCATGCGTCGTCACCACACCAGTTGGTGCAGTAGTGCTGCAACCATGCCCACCGCATCGGGCCGATGTCATACGCCGCGGGCACACCGACCTTGCGCGCCAACTCTGGCTCCCAGTGCACGCGTTGCACGACATCCCACGCATCGAACTCGTTCTTGGTGTAGAAGCCCCGCAGCTTCTTACGATTCTCGTAGGCCAGTCGCAGCGGCGGGTTGCCGTACCCGAACCAGCCGCCGCCCATGTGCATGTTGATCAGATCGGTGACCGTGAGCGGGCCTTTGACCATGGTCGGCAATGACGCGCCGATCTCGACATCTTCGTACCAGAGCGTGTCGGCACCACGCACGTACTCGGCGTCATACGCCGCCTCGATCTCGACCAACTGCTCGTCGGTATAGGACGCGGGTTGATCCTTGGGCGGACGCGGCGCATCGGCGGCGCGGTCTTTGACGCTGCGCCGCTCGGCATGCACGAACCACTTGCGTTGATCGCTGACGACTTCGCCGCGCTGATTGGCCCACGTCAACTTGTTGGTCACGATCACGCTGCGCCCGGCGAACTCCGACGGCTTGTCCTCGACCTCGGCGACTACCTGTGTCTTGTCGAGCACATCGCCCGGCACCACTGGACGATAGAACCGCGAGTCGTTGCCCGAGTGGAACAGTTGCACACCGCGTAGCGCGCCACGCGTCGCCTTTGCGAGATCATCGGGCACGACCGGCGAACGGTCATAGCCCATCGTCGCTTCGAAGCCCGGCGGAGCGATCTGCGAGCCCCAACGCGTCGTCGGCCCGTAGCGCGGGTCGGAGTAGAGCGGATTCGCATCGCCATAACCCTCGACAAAGTGGCGGATGCCGTCGGCCGTACACGCCGTGTTCCACGGCAACGTGACAATGCCCGACCGCACCGTCGGGTTCGGATACCCGATGCGCTTGCGCATCATCTCGACCGACTCGTCGGTGATGCGACCCTGAATCATGGCGTCGTCGCTCATGACGGCACAGTAGCGCTCTTAACTTTTGAAAGCCCTCCGAAGTGCGTCTGCTATCTGTTCGTGCGCGCGATCAGCCGCGGGCAACACGTTGGTGAAGGTGAGGAAGCTGTGGAACATGCCGTCGTAGCGGGTGTGCTCGGTCGGTACACCCGCCGCCTCGAGCGCTCGCGCGTAGTCCTCGCCCTCGTCGCGCAATGGGTCGAACTCGGGGGTGATCACGAGTGCCGGCGCCAGGCCCGCCAGAGTCGCCGCCCGGATCGGCGACGCATACGGTTGTTCTCCATCGGCCGGCGCCGACAGATACTGCTGCCAACACCACTGCACTTCTTCGGTCCACAACATGTAGTCGCGGCCGATCGTGCGCTGTGAGGTCGAGTCGCACCGCGCGTCGATTACCGGATACGCCAGTATTTGCAATCGCAAATGTGGCGTGCCCTTGTCGCGTGCCATCTGCGCCACGACCGCGGCGAGGTTGCCTCCGGCACTGTCGCCGAAGATGGCGAGGCGCGACGGATCGCCTCCGAACGTCGCCCCGTTGTCGTGGGCCCAGCACAGCGCCGCATAGCAGTCGTCGGCCGCGGTGGGATAGCGATGCTCGGGCGCGAGGCGGTAGTCGGTAGCCACGACGATGCATCCGCTGGTGTTCGCCATACGGCGTGCCATTGCGTCGTGCGACTCGAGATCGCAGAGCACCCATCCGCCACCGTGGAAGAAGACGACGATCGGCAGATCGGGCGCGTCGCTGGGCCGGTAGATGCGTACTGCGATCTCGCCGTCTTCGACCGCAATCTGGCGGTCTTCGACGTGGTGCAGCGGTTCACGGTCGGGTTCGACATCATGCATGGCTTCGACGATGCGCCGCCGTGCCTCGGTGCCGGATGGCATCTCGTGCAACTTGGGAAAGCTCCCGTCCATGGCCTGGATCAGCGCGTGGGCTGCGGGGTCGATGGGCATCGTTCGCTCCTCAGTTCAACGGCGGAAGAACCGCGGTGCCGATACGCCCGCTGCGGGCCGCGGCGGCCTTGTCTTGTTCGAAGATCGACGCAAACGTGACGAACAGCGTGCGGCCGTCGATGCCACCCACCGCGCACGCCAATGGTGCCTCGCCCGCGATGGCGTGCGTTTCGGTGACGGTGCCCCCGTCGAGCACGCGCATCACACGGCGCCCCGCCGGGTCGGGCAACCACAGCGCACCGTCGACATCGAGGCAGATGCCGTCGGGTCGCACCGGTTCGTGCCCATCGCGGCGATCGCGCTCGGAGAAGTCGGCAAAGCTGCGCCGGTTGCTCAGAGAACCGTCCGCGGCGCGATCGAACGCGGTGACCCGCGAGCCCGAGGACTCGGCGACGATCAACGTCGCTCCATCGGGCGTGATCGCCATGCCGTTGGGGAACAACATGTCGTCGGCCGCCACATCGACTGCGCCGTCGGGCTGAACCCGCAGCACGCTGGCCGCTCTCGGCTCGGTCGAACCGTGTTGGCGATCCCACCCGAAGTGGCCGACATAGGCCGTGCCGTCCGCGGCGACCACCATGTCGTTGCAGGGCCAGTCGGCGAACGGCGTCAGGTCGGCGTGCACAACGAGCTCGCCGCTGGGCTCGAGGCGCATCAGTTGCCGCGCCCCCATCGCCACGACGAGCAGGCGGCCGTCGGGCAACCAGCCGAGGCCCGACGGTTGTTCGAGCCGGGTCACCGTGACGCAGGTTCCGTCGATCGATACGCGGGCGACGCGGTCGTCCCAGATGTCGGAGAACCACAAGGTGCCGTCGCGCCAGCGGGGGCCTTCGGGAAATACCAATCCGTCAATGAGGGTGTCAATCTGCACGGCGCGAAACTAGTGGCCCGAGCGGCCCCCGGCAGAGCGGAGTTGCAGTGGCCCGAGCGGCCCCCGGCAGAGCGGAGGGCGAGTCGCGATACCGTTCCGCGATGCCCGTCGATGTTGCCGGTACCTGCGATCCGCGTTTCGAGAAGGTGCGCGAGGCTTTTGTGCGGAACTTCACCGACAACGGCGATGTCGGTGCTGCGGTCGCGGTGACGCACCGCGGCGAGAGCGTCGTCGACCTGTGGGCGGGCGAGATCCAGGGTGCTCGCCCCGGTGCGTGGCAAGAGGACACCATCGTCAACGTCTTCTCGACGACCAAGGGGATGACCGCGCTCAGCGCGCACTTGTTGGTCGAACGCGGTGAGCTCGACGTCGACGCGCCGGTCGCTCGCTATTGGCCCGAGTTCGCACAGGCCGGCAAAGCGAACATTCCCGTGCGCTGGCTGCTCAGCCACCGCGCCGGTCTCAGCGCGATACGAGAGCCGCTGCCGGTCGAAGCGCTCTACGACTGGGATCGCATGTGCGCCGCGTTGGCGCGCAGCGAGCCGTGGTGGGAGCCCGGCACCGAGTCGGGCTATCACTCGATCACCTTCGGCTTCCTCGTCGGTGAAGTGATCCGTCGCATCACCGGCCGCTCGGTCGGCACCTTCTTTCGCCAAGAGATCGCCGAACCGTTGGGTCTCGACTTCTTCATCGGCCTGCCCGCGTCCGAGCACCATCGCGTCGCCGACTTGATCGTCCCCCCGGGTGGCGCGCGGCCGTCGATCCCTGCCGGCGCGCATCCGTCTGTGCAACACATGCACAACCCCCGTTTGCCCGACGGCGAGGTCAACTCGGCGCGCTGGCGCAGTGCCGAGATCCCCGCCGCCAACGGTCACGGCACGGCGCGAGCACTTGCGCGCGTGTATGGCGCACTCGCCAACGGGGGGCAGATCGATGGCGTGCGCATCGTCGGCGCCGAATCGATCGAGCGCATGCGCGAGCCGCAGCCCGAAGGCGTCGA
This sequence comes from Acidimicrobiales bacterium, assembly GCA_039934635.1. GTDB lineage: Bacteria > Actinomycetota > Acidimicrobiia > Acidimicrobiales > WLNW01 > DATLFA01. Next base: position 86,858 of record JBDTLT010000001.1, on the reverse strand, counting down.
CCTGTTCATCGGCCTCGCAATGGGCGGCATCGCGTTTCGGTGGAACCTCGGCTTCATGCCCAACATCATGAACGTGATCTACGGACCCAACCCCCGGGCGTTCGGCCACACCGGCCACGGCGGATCCGTCGCCATGTGCGATCCCGAAGCACGACTCTCCGTCGCCTACGTCATGAACCGCATGCGGGTCGCGTCACCGGACGCCCCACCCGACACCCGCAGCGTCTCCCTCGTCCACGCCGCCTTCGCCTCCCTCTGACCCCGCTTCCTTCCCGTTCTCGCTGTCAAACGTCGCAAATATCGCGACGTTTGACAGCCAGAACGGGGGATTTCAGGGGCGTTGGGAGGAGACAGAGACGACTTCGCCGGTGAGATACGAGGCGTAGTCACTGGCGAGCCAGGCGATCACCGCCGCGATCTCCGCGGTCTCGGCGACACGGCCCTGCGCTTGCCGGTCACCCCACCACTGCACCAGGTCTTGGCCGATGGCGCGGGCGAGGTTCTCGTGCAGCGTGATCGTCGGCGCAACCGCGTTGATGCGGATACCGAACGGTGCGGCCTCCATCGCGGCGCACCGCGTCAGCGCGGCGACCGCAGCCTTGGCCGCGCCGTAGTGCGATTGCTCGGCCTCGGCCCGCCACGCCGTCACCGACGCGATGTTGATGATGGTGCCCGAACCGCGCGGGATCATCCGGCGCATCAACGAGCGGGTGCAGCGAAATGCCGAGTTGAGCGTGACGTCGAGGACGTGGAACCACGACTCATCGGTCATGTCGACCAGCGCCGAACGACCGCCGAGGCCGGCGTTGTTGAACGCGACATCGATAGGGCCGAGCTCGGCTTCGGTGGCGTCGTAGAGCCGCTCGATTTGATCGCCGTCGGTCACGTCGCAGGGCATCGCCATGACCGGTGTCGTCACTTCGGCGCGCAGCGCGGCGAGCGAAGCAGCCAAGCGCACCTCGTGGCGATCGCTGATCATCACCGACGCGCCCTCGAGCGCCAGTCGTCGCGCGGTCGCGAAGCCGATGCCCGTGCCCGCGGCGGCCGTGACGACGGCGACGCGGCCGCGCAACAGATCGCGCGGTTCGGGTGGTGCGCTCAGCTCAATCATCGGACCGCTCGATCATGACGCTGGACGGGCCGGTGGTTTGCCGGCCGTGACCCCTCCGTCGGCAGCGTAGTCACCACCGGTGCAGTACGACGCCTGGTCGCTGGCGAGCCACACGGCGAGGTTCGCGACCTCGTCGACCCGAGCCATGCGCGCCAGCGGCACGCTCGCACCGTAGAACCGTTCGTAATCGGCATCGACCCAACCCGGCCGGCGCGTCATCGCAGTGGGCATGGGGCCGGGGATCACTGCGTTGACCCGTATGCCGAATTGCCCCAATTCGACGGCAGCGGTCTTGGTGAGACCCCGGATGCCCCACTTGGAAGCGGTGTAGGCCGGCATTCCGTAGGTGCCTTCGAACCCGCCCGGCGACGACATGTTGACGATCGCTCCCCCGCCCTGCGCGATCATCTGCTCCGCGACGCTCTTGATGCCGAGGAACGTGCCGGCAAGGTTGGTGTCGAGCACCTGACGAAACTCTTCGGGTGTGCATTCACGTATCGGCTTGACCCGGATGATGCCGGCGTTGTTGACCAACACGTCGAGCCGATGATGCAGCGCAACGATCTCGGCGACGCACGTTTGCCAGGCGTTGGCGTCGGTGACGTCGAGCTCGCGGAAGCTGGCACCGATTTCATCGGCGACCTTGGCGCCGTCTTCGACGCGACGATCGGCGGCGATCACCGTCGCTCCTTCGGCAACCATGCGGCGCGCGATCGCTTCACCGAGCCCACGGGCCCCGCCCGTCACCAACGCCACCTTTCCGTCGAGCAAACCCATTCGTGCGTCCTCCAGATTCAAGGGGTCGGAGTGATCTCGGCATCGAGGTCGAGACCGAAGTATTGCGCAGGAGTCTCGAGCAAGATCTGGCGCCGGGTGGCACCGTCGATGCGCGCGAACGCATCGTCGAGGTGATCGGTGGAGTGCGGGTACGTGCCGACCGAGTGGGGAAAGTCGCTGCCCCACATGAGATTGGCGTAGGGCATCTCGTCGCCCAGCCGCAGCGCGACCGGATCGCGCACGATACCGAAGTAGCAGTGCCGCAGGATGTACTCGCTCGGCTTCATGCGTAACTCGAGATCGAATGTGTCGCGGTAGAGGTCGTAGTTGTCGTCGAGGAAGTAGAGCGTGCCGGGCAGCCAGCTGGCGTTGGTCTCGGCGAAGTAGAAGCGGATCTCGGGGAACCGGTCGAACACACCCGCCGCGATGAGCTGCACCATGCAATAGACGGGAGCATGCGTGCCGGCTCGCAACGACAGCGTCGTCGCGGCATCGAGATGGCCGACGCCGCGACCGCTACCACCGGGCGTCGCGGCCACTTGGCCAAAGCCGAAGTGCGGTGACAGCGCCATGCCGAGCTCGAGCGTGGTCGCCCAGAACTCGTCGTCGGCCGGCGTCGGATGACCGGTGCCGTTGGGGAACTGGTAAAAGCTGATCGAGCGCAGCCCGAGATCGTGCACGGCCCGCAGCTCCGCCAACGCTGCGTCGACGCCGCAGACAGGAATCACCGCGTTGCCGATCAGGCGGTCAGGGGCAACCGAACAGAAGTCCTGGGCGAGGTAGACGTTGAACGCGTGCACCATCGACGCGTAGACCGCGGGGTCACCGATGCCCTCGAGGAATCGTGACGCGAACACCGGAGGGAACAACACCTCGGCATCGATGCCGTCGATGTCCTGCTCTCGCAGCCGCTGCTGGGCATCACCGGCGCCCTCGGCGGGAGTGCCGTCGGTGTTCCAATAGCTGGCGTTGCGAAAGCGGATCGGACCGCGACCGGTGATGTTCGGGCCGTTGTGCAACATCGGCTGGCCTTCGACGAGCCAGCCTTCGCCCCCCTCGACGAGCGGCACCAGTCTCGGTGCACGATCACGCCACTTCTCGGGCACATACTTGACCCAACGATCGGGTGGGGTTTCGATGTGGCCGTCGGCCGAGATCACCGAGTAGCGCCGTCCCATGCGGGCTGTCTACACGATCTGATGCGGTGCCGTCGCACGCCAATCAACTGGCTACGCGACGACGCCTCGACGCCGTAGGTCGTCGATTGCCGACACGTCGATGCCCAACTCCTCGAGCACCTCGTCGGTGTGCTCGCCCAGCAACGGTGGGGCGTGCAGTTCGTTGGCGCGTACGCCGTCGCGCGTCATCGGCAAATCGACGAGCCGAAGGTTGTCGATGAAGGGGTGGGGCACGTTGGCGAGCAGGCCGAGTGCCGCCATCTGCTCGTCGACGACCACATCGGCGATGGTGCGCACTCGGCTGCACGGCACGGAATAGCGATCGAGCACCGCTTCCCATTCGACACCGGTCGCAGTCAGGAATTGCGGTGCGAGCAGCGCGCGAAGTTCGTCACGACGGGCGACCCGGTCGGCGTTGGTCAGAAAGCGCGGATCCCCCGCGAGCTCGGGGACACCGAGCGCCTGCACGAGTGACCGGAACAAGTTGTCGTTGGCGCCGGCGACGAAGATGATGCCGTCACGCGTCGGGTATGTCTCGTACGGCGCGATGAACGGCGTGCGACTGCCTCCCCGCATCGGGTCGACACCCGACGCCAGGTAGCCCGCCATGTGATACGACAGCCACCAGGTCGCTATTTCGTAGAGGCTCGTCTCGATGCGCGCGCCGCGACCGTGTTGTGCTCGCGCGGACAGCGCCGACATCACACCGATCACGAGCCACAGCGAGGCACCCATGTCCATGGCACCGATACCGAGGCGCACGCCCGGCTGATCGGGCTCGCCGGTCATGTGCATGATGCCGGTGTGCGCTTGCAGAACCGGGTCGTATCCGGGACGGTTGCGTTGTGGACCGACATTGCCGAATGCCGACACCGAGCAATAGATCAGTCGCTCGTTGAGGGCCCGTAGCTCCTCGTATCCGAGGCCGCGTTTGTCGAGTGACCCGGGTTTGAAGCTCTCGACCAACACGTCGGCGCGCCGCGCGAGTTCAGTTACGAGCGCGACACCTTCGGGCTGATCGAGGTTGATCACGACACTGCGCTTGTTTCTGTTGGCCGCCAGGTACGTCGCGCTCTCGCCCTGCCAGGCGGGCGGCGTCCACGCTCGCGTGTCGTCGCCTGACCCCGGCTGCTCGATCTTGATCACGTCGGCACCGAGGTCGCCGAGGATCATCGTGCAAAACGGACCCGCGAGGTTTCGCGTGAGATCGAGCACCCGCAGCCCGGCCAGCGGTGCGGGCGCAGAGTTCGTGTCGTCCACCACGCCTGTCTACTCGTCGCTCGCGCTCGTCGACACCTCGAAGCGTCAGGGCGCGAGAGGCGTATTGTTTCGCGCATGAGCCTGACCGAGATGATCGTCAAGACACGCGAGCCCTATGCGGGCGGAGCCCCGTGGGGCGACGTCGGGTCGTACGAGATCATTCGCGGCATCGCGCGGTTCGCCGTCGATCCCGGTGCTGCGGCCAACGTACGCATCGTCGATCTCGACCTCGTCGAATCGTCCGATGGTCTCGCGCGATCCGAGGCCGACTTCTGCATCATTCGTCCGGTTGCCGCGGCGGGGGCGCGCAAGCTGATCTACGTCGTGCCCAACCGCGGCCTCACCGGTTCCCTGCCGTTCAGCGCCAACCTGACTCAGGCGTGGGGCGACCTCACGCACATCGACGCGGGAGACGGATTCTTGCTGACCCGCGGATGGACGATCGCGTGGTGTGGCTGGCAATGGGACGTGCGCCGCGAGGTCGGTGGCATGGGGTTCACGGCGCCCGAGGCCACTCGCGACGGCAAGGCGATCGAGGGACAGCTACGGGTCGAGATGCGTTCCGACGCGCCGTTCGCCGACCACCCGTTGTCCGACTCCTCGTTGATGTTCAACTTCGAGAACTACCCGACCGCCGACATCGACGACGAGACCGCCGTCCTCACCGTGCGGGACTCGATCGACGGCACCCGCACGGTCATCGATCGCGCGCGGTGGCGCTTTGCCCGTGTCACCGATGGCCGGGTGGTCGCCGACGCCGAGCACGTGTGGCTCGACGGCGGCTTCGAGCCGTTCCGCTTTTACGAGCTCGTCTACCGCACCAACCGTTGCCCCGTTGCCGGTGCCGGCTTGTTGGCCATCCGCGACTTCGTGTCGTACCTCCGCACCGCGTCGGCGCAAGACGGCAACCCCTGCGCCGGCTCCGTCGACCACGCGATCGGTTTCGGCGTCTCACAATCCGGTCGCGTGTTGCGGCAGTTCCTTCTCGAAGGATGTAACACCGACGAATCAGGCCGGCAGGTGTTCGACGGCGTTTTCGCCCACATCGGCGGTGCGCGCACCGGCGAGTTCAACCATCGCTACGCGCAGCCCTCGGTGACATCGACGCCCGGCTTCGGCAATCTCGGGCCGTTCACTTCGATCGCGTCAGGTCCCGGCCTACTCGATCGCCAGCGCGCATTGGGCACCGCGCCCAAGACGTTCTTCGTCAACACTGCGTGGGAATACTGGCGCGGTGACGCGGCCCTCGTACACATCGATCCCGACCTCGCGCGCGATGCGGCCGATGTCGAAGGAGTGCGGGCCTACCTGCTCGCGGGCATCGACCACATCGGCTCCGCGGCGTTGATGAAATCGGCAATGGCGGTCGCCAATCCGGTCAACGATCTCGACGCGGCGCTACCGACGCGAGCGCTGTTCGAACACCTCGACGCGTGGGTCACCGATGACGTCGACCCGCCGCCGAGCGAGGTGCCCCGGCTCGCCGACGCGACCGCCGTCGAGCGTCAACACGTGCTCGCGTGGGCCCGCACGATACCGGCGATACAGCTGCCCGATCTCGGAGTCATCCACTCCGAGCACGTCGTCGATCTCGGTCCGCAGGCCGACGCGGGCATAGGACAATGGCCGCTCACGCTCGGCGCGCGTCTCCCCGCGTGGGTCTCGGCCATCGACGACGACGGCAACGAGATCGCGGGCATCCGCGTGCCCGAGCTGGCTGCGCCGGTCGCGACCTACACCGGTTGGAATCCCCGCCGGCCCGTGGCCGGGCTACCCGACGTGCTCTACGAGTTCGTCGGCAGCCGCATCGGGTTTGCCCGCACGGCCGCCGAGCGTGCCGCGTCGGGAGATCCGCGCCCGTCGATCGAAGAGCGTTATGAGGACCGCGACGACTACACCCGCAAGGCCGGCGCCGCGGCCGACGATCTCGTCGCGCGCGGTTTCTTGTTGCCGAGCGATCGCGCTGCCGCCGTCGATCGGGCGATCGCGTCGTACGACGCGGCGGTTCGCCCGTGAACGCTCTTACCGGCCCGTGAACCTACTGGCCCGTGAATTCCGGGGGACGCCCCTGCATGAAGGCCTGCATGCCTTCGAGGCGATCGTGCGTCAGCGACAGCAGCGCGCTGGTCGATTGCTCTTCCGCGAACGCCGTCGCCATGTCACTGACCGATGAGCGCCGGTAGAGGCGCTTGGCCTGACCGAGGCTGCGCGTCGGCCCCGACGCGAGTCGGTTGGCCAACTCTCGCGCGGTCTGCTCGACCTGATCGGCGGGCACGACACGATTGACGGCGCCCCAGCCGCGCAGTTGCTCAGAGGTGACCGGATCGCTCAAGAACGCGATCTCGTTGAGCACGTGATGCGGCAAGACGCGCGGCAAGAAGTACGGATCACCCGCGTGCGGCATCATGCCGCGTCGCGTGAAGACGTGGGTCCAGCGAGCGGAGTCGGAGGCGACGACGAGATCCGCGAGCAATGCGAACATCCATCCGATGCCGGCAACGGTGCCGTTGACTGCGCTGATGACCGGCTTTTCGATCTCCCACAGTTGTTTGAACATGTCCTGGAAGCCCTGCGTGGGGAACCGGTAGTCGAGCATCCAGGCCGCGGCACCCGACTTTTCGTCGGGAGGCACGGCCCCCGTCGCCGCGGGGTCGCTTGCGACCGCATCGGCACCGGTGCAGTAGTCGCGACCGGTGCCCGTGAGCACGACCGCGCGCACCGCCGGGTCGGAGTTGAGATCCCACAAGAGCGTGCGCAGCACATCACGGGAGTGGATATCGATGGCGTTGCGTCGCTCGGGCCGATTGAGCCGGATCCACAGCACCGCGCCCTCTCTCCAGATGTCGAGACCGGGGGCGTCGAGGTTGTCGAGATCGATTGGCATCTTTTCCCTTGCTGGTTAGCGGTTCACGTAGCCACCGTCGATGACCATGCTGAGACCGGACACCCAGCTCGAGTGTTCGGAGCACAACCAGACGACGGCGTCGGCGACCTGCGCCGGCTGACCGAGCTTGCCCCCGGGCATCAGCCGCTGCACGGCGGCGGCGAGCTTAGGACTCGAGTCGAAGAACTGTTGCGTCAAGGGCGTATCGACCATGCCCGGACACACGGCGTTCACCCGGATGTTCTTGTTGTTGTACTCGAGCGCGGCCGATTTCGTGAGGCCGAGTACCCCGTGCTTGGCCGCCGTGTAGTGCGGTAGCCCGGGTGTGGCAACAACGCCCGATGCCGACGACGTGTTGACGATGGCACCGCCGCCCTGGCGTTCCATCTGGAGGATCTCGTATTTGAGGCAGAGGAACACCGACGTGAGGTTGACGTCGAGCATGCGCTCGAATGCCGCCTTGTCGAAGTCGGTGAAGCGGCGTGCGACGTCGGTGATGCCGGCATTGTTCCACGCGCAGTCGAGCCGCTCATGTGTGCTCGCGACCCTCTCGACCATTTCGCGCACCGCGTCTTCGTCGGTGACGTCGACGTGTACGAACGTGGCCGCGCCACCCGCTTGGCGCACCAACTCGACCGTCTCCTCACCGCCCGCGACATTGAGATCGGCCACGTACACGTGCGCCGCGCCCTCGTGGGCGAACAGCACCGAGCCGGCGCGGCCCATGCCGCTACCGGCGCCCGTGATGAGCGCCACCTTACCGTCGACCATCCCCATTGTTGCCCCTTACTCGATGCTGAACCTGCGACCGTTCGCCGTCGTGAACACGCGGCCGGTCGTACCGATGGCTTCTGACTCAACTGATTCGAAAGCCGCAATCGTCGCGGTGTCATCCGGGTCGACGCGGGCACCGAAGCGCTGCCCGCCGCGACCACGACCGATCACGATGCCGTAGTCAGGACTGCCGTCACGATGATACGAGACGCTGCAGGTCTCGACGGTGCCGGCACCTTCATAGCCGTCGTCGATCGCGACATCGGCGGGCTCGATCGTGACGATGCCGTCGGGATCGGCGGCGTATCCCCCGTCGCGCGGGGCGGCGCCCAACACGACTGCATGATGCTTGGTCATCATCTCGCCGACGCCGTGAATGAAGCCGAGGCCGCCACTCTCGCGCAGGCGCAACGCCATCGCCGCGATCGAGTGCGTGAGGTAGTTGCTGCCCGGCCCGCCGAAGAACGAAAGGCCCCCCGTCACCGTCGGTGCATCCGGCTTGATCGGGCCGAGCACGCGACCCGACAGTTTGGGCATCGTCGGAAAGCAGCTGTAGAGCTCGACGAAGCTGTAATCGTCGGTACTCGTCTCGGTCAGTTCTTGCGTGCGCACGATGGCCCGTTCGACGGCGGCCGAACGATGGAACGCCGTGCGCGACAACACTTCGGCCGGTTCGTCGGCCCCGGCGGAGCCCCAGGGGTACACCCACTGTTGTTCGGGCACGCGCAACCGGCGCGCCGTATCGGTGTCGGTGACCAGCAATCCCGCGCCTTGATTGACGAACGGGTTCGCCGTCATTCGTTTGGTGAACGGGAACGCCACCCTGCGGTTCGCGGCCGTAATCGTGCGCACCGTCGCCGCATCAACCGCTTCGGTCGTCCACGAGTAGGGATTGTTCGCGGCAACCCGCGAGAGCGCGGCCCACAACGTCGCTGACTCGTCTTGTGCATCGGCAAACGAGATGCCTTCGTGCGCCCGCAACGCGTTCTCGTAGAGGGCGAAGATGTGCATGGCCCGCTGCACACCGATGTCGATGATGCGGCGCCACGTGTCGGGCATCTGCCACTTGGCGCGCGGTGTCGCCATTGGTGTCCAACCGAGCGCGCCCCCGGCCTTCGCGCAGCGATCAGCGGCCCGCGTGGATTCGGCACCGATGATCAGCGCGCACTTCGTCTCACCGCGCTGGATGCGCCGGGCGACATCGTCGAGCACGCGCAACGGTGTTTCCCCACCGACCGGATACGAAGTACCGCGCGCGGTGCCACAGCCGAGGCGGGCGCCGACGAGTGCCGCGATGTCGTCGTAGCGCCACGCCTGGACGTGCAGCACATCGATGCTGTCGATCTCGGCCGGCGACACACCACCGCAATCGGCCAAAACGTTGCGGGCGGCGTCGACCATCAGCCGCGCTGGTTCGGCCCCCGCCCAATCGTCATCGTCACGATGGATCGATTGCCCGAGGCCGATGATGACCGGGATTTGGCTCAATCGAGCACCGGGCCGCCGGACATCTCCGACGGGGAGATGCCGAGGTAGCGCTCGAGGTTGCGATGCGTGTTGATGAGCCGCGCCTCTTCACTCGACAGCGCGAGGTGGGTGAAGCCGGGCTGATGCAAGCCGGTCTGCGCGGTGCGCAACACGTTGGTGTCCTGATTGAGCACATGGCCGAAGTTGGCGTGTTCGAACGGCACCGCGGCATCCATCGGCTGTGTACGAGGGGCGTCGGCCGACGCCGCCCGATCGAAGTGCATGATCGTCAACGTGCCGTCGTCGGGCGTTGCACCAGGGCGCGAGAACATCACTGTCAACATGTCCGCGGCGATGAGGATCGTCGCGTTGGGAAACACGTTGTACTGATTGAGCGTGAGCACCTGCTCCGTGGAGAACGCGCTGAGGTCGACACCGCGCTCGGCTTGCTTGCGCCGCACACCCTCGGCGATGAGGTCTTGCAGCGTCTGGCCCGCCGGCACCTCTGGCGCGGGACACACTTCGTTGACACCCATGCGGCCGCCCTGGGTGACGATGAACGACTCCCACACGACTTGATCGGGCACGTTGCGACCGAGACGCGGGCTCGCCACACCGTAGGGCTGCTTGGAGACACCGACGTGGCCCCAGATGTGTTGCCCGGAGTTGATGTCGTCCATCGACCCCAACATCTCTGCGTGCAGCCCTTGCACGTGATACGTCTCGGAGAACCCGTCGGAGATGACCTTCCAGTTGGCGGGGATCGGCGTCGTCACCGCGTAGGTGCACCGAAAATCGTCGAGACCGACCCACGCGATGTCGTCGGGCATCCCTTCGAGGTATTCGGCGAGCGGCATGGCGTCGAGATCGAGGTTGACGAACACGAGCCGGCCCCATGTGTCGACCTGCGCGTCGAGCAACGGGAAGTCGTCGTTGCGCAACGTGCCGAACCCTTTACGCGATGGGACTTCGCGCAGTTTGCCCTGGAGATCCCACGACCAACGGTGGTAGATGCAGCGCAGCTCGGTGAGCCCGGCGCCGGCACCCTCGCAGATCACGTTGCCGCGATGACGGCACACATTTTGGAAGGCGCGCAGCTCGCCGTCATCGCCGTGGACGATCAGCACCGAGTACGGGCCGACACGACATTCGAAATAGTCGCCGGGCTCGGCAACATGGTCGACGCTGCACGCGACCACCCACACCCGCGGCCACATGAGCTGCAGTTCGCGGGCGGCGAATTCGGGCGACGTGTAGCGCGACGCGGGCACGCGCGTCGGTGACCCGTTGGCGCTGCCGGTGGTGGTGATTGCGGTGCCGACGGGTTCGTCGGTGCGGAGCTCGGTGACCGTCATGGGGCCAGGTTAGGGCAGAGCGGGATTTAGGATGCGACCGACTCGAAACACCCGGGAGGACATGTGGCAGCAGCGGGAAACTCCGCCGGCGGCGCCGAGCGGTTCAAGGCCGCGCTGGCACAGGGTGGCTGGAACCACGAGATCGTGGTTCTGCCCGACTCGACCCGTACCGCCAAGGAGGCCGCGCTCGCCGTCGGCTGCGACGTGGCCCAGATCGTCAAGTCCCTGGTGTCCCGGGGCACCACGAGCGCGCGCCCCGTGCTCGTCATCGCCTCCGGGGCCAACCGAGTCGACGAGACGGCCGTGGGCGCGTTGATCGGCGAGCCCATCGGCAAGGCCGATGCCGACTTCGTGCGGGCGAACACGGGCTTTGCCATCGGCGGCGTAGCCCCGATCGGTCACGTCGTCGCGCCGGTCACCCTCGTCGACGAAGACCTCCTCGCGTTCGACTCGATCTGGGCTGCCGGCGGCACCCCCAACACCGTCTTCAACCTCACCCCCGCCGAGTTGCTCGAGATGACCGGCGGCGAACCCGCCGCGGTCAAACAGCACTGACCCACCCGGGAAAGGCGGGAATCGGAGCGCGGCCGTGCGGCGCAGTTACCAGGCCATGGCCTGGCCGCCGTTGACCCGGAAGATGTTGCCGGTGGCGTAGCGCCCGGCGGGCGCGACCAGGTACAGGATCAAGAGCGCTTGATCCATCGCCTCGCCGACGATGTTCAGCGGCGAAAACCCCTTCATCCGCTCGACGAAGGCGTCGAACTTCTCTTGCGAGATGTTGCCCTGGTCGTCGTAGAGATGGCGTTGCGAAAAATTGGTGATCGTCGCGCCCGGCGCGATGGCGTTGACCCGGATGCCGTGCGGGCCGGCTTCGGCCGCCAACACCATCGACAACATCGCGACGGCGGCCTTGGTCATTGCGTAGACACCATTGCCGGGCACCGGCACGTCGATGCCCGTCGACGAAACGTTGACGATCACGCCGCTGCCGCGCGGCTTCATGACCCGCAGCGCCGCCTGGCAACCGAACACGACACCTTTCATATTGATGGCGACGACGCGGTCGAGTTCGGCCTCGGTCACGTCTTCGATTTGTCCGTCGCTCGGCACGCCGGCGACATTGCACATGATGTCGAGCGCACCGAACTCGGCGACCGCCCGATCGGCGGCGGCATCGAGATCGGCCCGGCGCGTCGTATCGGTGCGTACCGCGATGGCGCGCCCTCCCCCGTCGGTGATGCGCCGCGCCGCGAGTACCGCGCCGGCCTCGTCGATATCGGCAACCACCACCGCGGCACCGGCATCGGCGAGCACCACACACGTTGCTTCCCCGATGCCACTGGCACCACCGGTGACGACCGCGACCTGCCCATCGAGATCGAATTGCGCCGCCAGCATTGCGGACAGAACCTTCGCCACATGGCCCCCTCTCGGACCGTCGGACCGTAGCAGCATCAGCCGCGGCCCCGCCCCCGCGCGACCATTAGTGTGCGGCCATGGCTCAATACGTTCCCTTGGTCGAATGGACCGACGAATCACTGTTGCTGCGCAAGTTCATTTTCGACTTCTGGGCCGAGACCGGCCGCGCACCAAATCTGCGTCAGATGCACGAGGGCACCGAGCTGACGCGGCGGCAGATCGTGCAGGCGCTAAAGCTGCTGCAGACCGGCATCGTCGTCGTCGTCGATCAAGACTCGCCCAATTGCGACATCCTCAAGGCACCGCCGTATTCGGCGTTCCCCAGCCAGGTCGAGATGTACGTCGACGACCAGTTCCACAGCTTCATCGGTTGCGCGCACGAAGCAGTCGCGGTCTCCAACATGCCGGCGTTCCACGGCAACGAGGTACGGCTCGAGTCGTACTGCGCCTGTTGCCTCGATCCGATCACATTGTGGTCAAAGTCCTTCGAGATTCAGCGCACCGCACCGGCTGATCCGCTCGTGCACATTGCCGTGCCGCCGTGGGACTGGGTACACGACGACATGAAGTACATGTGCGACAACACCAACCTCGTGATCGATCGCGCGCACGGCGAGCAATACGAAAAGATGATCGGTCGGCGCGGCGTCTACATGACGCTCGATCAGGTGCGGCGCTATGTCGAACCCGCGGTCGGCATCCGCGGTTGGGACTATCACTGGCCGGCCCAGTCGATGAACCCCGAGGCCATTTTCGAGCGGATGCGTAGCCTCGGCGTCGACGTCAGCCCGTGGGGTGTGTAGCCGCCGAAGGCGGCGGGCCCGAGCGGTCCTCAGAGCGGAGAAGTTGCCGGCACCTCGAGCACACCTGACTCGATCAGCCGATCGATCTCGGAATCGTCGAGGCTCAAGAATTGGCGCGCGATCGATCGCGTGTGCTCGCCGAGCGCGGGCGCCGGCTCGATCACCGGTGGCGCCATGCCGCTCGCGACGAACGACGACCCGTCGACGATGAGGGATCCGGCGCCGGGTTGTTCGATGCGCGTGGGGAATCCTCGGCTCACGAGTTGCGGGTCGTTCAACAATTCGACCGGATAGCGCATCGGTCCCGCAGGTACCCGCTGCTGCTGGCAGGCGGCCGTGACCTCGTCGGGCGAGAGTGATCGGGTCCAGTCGGCAACGAGCGCGCCGAGCTCGTCACGCGCCGCGAGACGATCGGCGGATCGCGACCAACGGCTTTCTGCCGCCCACTCCGGGGTGCCCATCGCGGCCACGAGGCCCTGCCATTCGCGGTCGTCGCGCACACAGATCACGCACCACTGCTCATCGCCCAGGCACGGGAACACGCCCCACGGCGCACCACGAGAGTCGTCATTGCCGTCGGGACCCACGGTGCCCGGTGCGAGCGCCTCGGCGAGCAAGAGATCGCCGAGCAGGTTCACGATGACTTCGGTCTGGGCCAATTCACAGTGCACTCCCACACCGGTGCGAGCACGACCAGCGAGACCGGCGATCGCGCCGAGCGCGACGAGATAGCCGGCAAGCAGATCGGGATGGTTCTGCATGTTGGGCACCGGGTCGCTATCGGCGAAGCGCCAGAGATGAGAGAGCCCGCCATAGGCCTGCGCCGATGGGCCATACCCCGACCACTGCGCTCGAGTACCGCGCGAACCGAGCATCTGACTCGAGACGTACACGATCGCCGGGTTGACCTCGCGCAGCGCCTCATACCCGAGGCCGAGTGCGCGCATCGTGCCGGTGGAGTTGTTCTCGATCACCACGTCCGCGTGCGCAACCAACTGCTGTACCAACGCGATGCCTTCGCTCTTCTTGAGATCGACGCCGAAGCTGCGTTTGCTGCGACTCGACGACGCGAACGACGGCGTCATCTCGCCCCCGCTCATCGACCGCATGAAGTCCGGATAGCTACGGCCCTCGATCTTGATGACGTCCGCGCCGTACTCTGCGAGCAGGCGTCCACCTTGCACACCCACGCCGCCGTGGCCGAAGTCGAGCACGCGCACGCCTTCGAGAGGGCGCGAGCGCGCACTGCCGTCCGCGGTCGGCGGCGCGCCGGGCGACGGCATCTCGTCGTTGTCACCGAGGCTCGGAGCGTTGCGGGAAAAGCCCGCCCGCTGACCGTCGAACTCGAACAGCCCATTGGTCATCGGCACCACTGCGCCGTTGGCCAACTCGACATCGACGAACGTGCCCCTCGACCGCAAGTGTTCGTCGGCGACCACTTGACTCGGCGTCAGCATCGGGGTGACGACCAGGCCCCGCCGCTGCGATTCGACCGACGCCTCGGTCGCCGACATCGATCCGTAGAACTCCTGGAGTACCGGGTTCAGCACATCGGTGTTGGCGAATCGATTGAACGGGTGCTGCCAGTAAGGATCGGCAAACGCTTCGGGTGACCCCATCCATTCGAAGAGCGACCACCACTGGCGCGGCGCCATGAGCACCAACCGCGCCCAGCCGTCGGTGACCCGCAACGCGGGGTACAAACCTTTTTCGCCGGCGCGCACGCGGCGCGCTTGACCCCCGGCGTTGACGATCGCCGAGGCGTTGGGCATCGCCCAGCTGTCGATCTGGGCAACCGCTTCGAGGGCGGACACGTCGAGGACTTGGCCTCGACCGGTGGATTGCCGTTGCTCGAGCGCGAGCGCCGTCGCCACCGCGCCCATCACACTGGCCACGTCGGATGCCAACGAACCGGGCATCGACACCGGCGGTTGCGACGATGCGCCCGACGACGACAACAACCCTGACATCGCCACGACCACGTCGTCGGTGGCGACATAGTTCGAATACGGGCCGTGCCGGCCGAACCACGTGAGCGCGCAGACAACCAGTTGCGGATGACGGGCCGACAGCGCGACAGGGTCCAGTGCCGGTCGATGCGCGGCCGGGTCCGGCGAATCGAGCAGGACATCGGCACCGGCCAAGATCACGTCGAGGCGGGCTCGTTCATCGGCGTCGTCGAGGTCGACCACGAGGCCGTGCTTGTTGGCGTTGCGGTACGCCCACCAGATGCCGTCGTCACGCGATCGGGACGGGGAGCCGCCCGGCGGCTCGACCCTGATGACATGGGCACCGAGCTCGGCCAGTATCCGTCCGCACAACTCGCCGACATCACAAGTGAGGTCGACCACGGTGATGCCCGCAAATGGCAATGATGTGGACACGGCAGCGTTGCGTCGCGGCGTCAGTCGATCATGCCGAGACGACGCGCCAGATCGAGCTGCTCGCGTGCTCTCACGGCGCCCGCAAGATCGAACAGGCGGTCATCGACGTAGAACGTGGTGTGCCCATCGCGCTCGGCGGCCTCGACGAAGGGCATCAGATGCAAGATTTCGTCGATCTGTTCTCGCGTCGGTGTGAACACCGCATTGACGACCGCAATCAACTCGGCCGACCCCGCGACGTGCATGCCGTTGTAGCCGAGACCCTTGCATTCGATCGCGAATTCACGGTATCCCTCTGCGTCCTTGCGATACGTGCCCCCGCCACCAATCGGGAACGGCACACCCGCAGCACGCACATCGACGATCACCTTGGACCGTACGTAAAAGGTCTCTTTGCCATCGGGCATCGGGGTGTAGCCGATGGACGCACCGAGATCGCCCCACATGCTGCCGGATACACCCCCCATGTAGGCCACGCGCGGTGAGGCGGCCGCGATCTCGTAGGCGTTCTTGACCCCGAGCGCCGTCTCGATGACCGGTCGCACGAGGGTGTAACCGAGTGGAAGGTCTTTGAGGCCTTCCGCGGCCGTTACCAAGGCCGCGTATTCGATCATCTCTTCAGCCGAGGTGGCCTTGGGCAAGCTGACGCAGTGCACGTCGGTCGACACCACGGCGTCGAGATCGGCCGCCGCGCCATCCGCGATGCTGTTGGTGCGAACGAACACGAGGATGCCGCGTTGGGCGAGCTTTGGCGCGACAGCGGGCACGACGCGTCGAGCCTCTTCTTTGTAGGGGGTCGGCGTCAGGTCTTCCATGTCGAGACAGATCGCGTCCATGCCCTTTTCGGCAAGCTGCAGAATCTTGTCCTCGTCGTGGGCGAGCGAAAAGACCAATGAACGAACGATGCGCGGAGGGTTTTCCATGCGCGTCAACATAGTGCTACGAAGCAGCGGGCGCGGACGGTGCCCGAAACAGAACGGGAGTTCCGATGGACCTGCAGCTGAACGGCAAACGCGCGCTGGTGACGGGCGGCAGTCGCGGCATCGGCAAGGCCGTCGCCCGAGCACTCGCCGACGAAGGCTGCGACGTCGCAATCGCGGCACGCGACCGCGCTCGCCTCGCCGAAGCCGCCGCCGAGCTGCGCGCCGCGACAGGCCGCACGATCTTCCCGGTCGTGGTCGAGACCGGCGACGACGCGTCCGTCCACGCCATGGTCGCGCAGGCGCGCGAGCACCTCGGCGGCATCGACATACTCGTGAACAACGCGGCCAAGCCGGGCGGCGGGCCCGGTATTCCGCCGAAGCTGGCCGAGATCACGGACGACAACTTCTACGAGGACGTCAACGTCAAGGTCATGGGTTACCTGCGCTGCGCGCGCGAAGTCGCGCCGCTGATGATCGCCAACGGCTGGGGGCGCATCATCAACATCTCCGGCCTCGCCGCCCGCACCGGCGGCAGCATCATCGGGACCGTGCGCAACGTGTCGGTCGCCGCGCTCACCAAGGTGCTGGCGGACGAGCTCGGTCCGGCGGGCATCAACGTGACCGTGGTGCACCCCGGCGCGACCAAGACCGAGGCGGTGATCGGCGCGATGGAAGCACGGGCCGAAAGCCTCGGCGTTTCCATCGACGAACTCGAGGCGCAGATGGCCCAGCGCATACTCGTGCGCAAGATCATCACTGCCCAAGAGGTCGCGTGGGTGGTTGCGTTCTTGGCGTCACCGCGCTCGGTTTCGATCACCGGCGACGCGGTCGTCGCCGGCGGCGGGCTCGCCGGCGCGGTGCACTATTGACCTGGGGGTTGCTCAGGCTTCGGCGACCAGGTTGAGCGGCAGCGTCTTGGGGCCGTTCGCCCAGAACACCGGCACCTTTTCGTAGACCCATCCCGCGTCGGGATACGCGTGACGAACCCGCTCGCAGAACACCTCGACGGTCACCCGCGCTTCGAGGCGGGCGATGGCCTGGCCGGGGCAGATGTGGGGGCCGTCGCCGAACGCCAAGTGCTCGCGACCGTTGGGGCGATCGAGACGGAACTCGTCGGAGCTCGGGAAGACGTCTTCGTCGCGGTTGGCCGACGCGACACCGAAGACGATCTTCTCGCCCGGGCACATCGCCTCACCGAAGACGTCGGTCGGCGACTCGATGGTGCGGATCATCTGATGGATCGGCGGATCGAAGCGAAGTGACTCTTCGACTGCCTTCGCCACGAGTGACGGATCGGCCTTGAGCGCGTCGAACAGGTCGGGCCGCGTCACGATGCGCGCCAGCATGTTGGCGATGAGGTGGCGTGTCGTCTCGTTGCCACCGAGGATCAAGCTGATCACTTGCGTACGGATCTCGATGTCGGTCAGTCGATGACCGTCGATCTCGGTGAACAGCAACCGCGTCACGAGGTCATCGGGTCGATCGTCGCGGATGCGCCGCTGCAGGATCAGCTCGTCGACGTATGCGGCGAACTCGGGATGGCCACCGCCAAACCCCTCGCCGCGCTCGGTGCGGTTCTTGTTGACGTACTCGCCGCGCACGACGTCGTCGGACCATCCACGGAACAACGGCCAGTCTTCGCGGGGCACACCGATCATGTGCGAGATGACGTTGATCGGGATCGGCGCGGCAAAGTCTTCGACCATCTCGCCGTGACCGCGCTGCAACAATGGTTCGAGATATTCGTACGACAACTCTCGCACGAACGGCTCGAGGCGCATCGCCTTGTGATGGGCGACCACCGCGTTGATGATGCGGCGCACCTTGCCATGCCGGGGTTCGGGCATCTCGCTGACGAGCAACTCTTCTTCGGGCACCGTCACGCCCGGCTCGCGGTAGCTGGATCGGAACGTGTCGACGTCTTTCACTCCGGTGACGACGTCGCCGTGACGGGCGAGGAACCACCCCACCGGTATCGGCGCGACCGGGCACGATGCCCGCAGCGCGCGATGCGCGTCGTGAGGGATATCGGCATCTACCTCGAATGGATCGAACTCTGTGATGCTCACGATGCTCAGACTTCGACGCCTTTGAGGAGTGCCTCGTTCGGTGGGTCGGGCAGCGTGTCGAGCGGGGACGCGATCTCGCCGACCGTCGGCCCGACTTTGTCTGCCAGCGGCGCCAACTTGTCGAGGTCGAATCCGTAGACCGCGGCTGCATTGCCGCCGAGGATCTTGCGCATCTCGGCCTCGGGCGTACCGCTGAAAATCTGCCGGAGGTGTTCGCGCGTGTAGGGCATCGTGCCCTCGTCGTGCGGGTAGTCGCTGCCCCACATGAACTTGTCGATGCCGATGGCGTAGCGAGCCGCCGCATCGAGGGGCCCGGGTTGGCTCACGCCGACGTAACAGTTCTGCGCGAAGTATTCGGATGCGAGCTTGGTGAGCTTGTGCTCGTCGGTATACGCCAACTCCCCCGTGCGACCCGTCTTGCGAATGCGGTCGATCGTTCGATCGAGGTTCTTCAACAAACCCGGGACCCACGCCCCGCCGGTCTCGGTGATGACGAACTTCAGTTTGGGGAACCGCTCGAAGATGCCGGACAAGATGAACTGCACCAACGGACGCTGGGAGTAGAAGCTGACCTCGTTGATGAACAACAGATTGGCAACTGCGTACTTGCCGTAGTCGGGTGCGCCGGTGCCACCGTGCACGTTGATGGGCACTTCGAGGTCTTGGCAGACGGCCCAGAGACGGTCGTACTCGGGGTCGTAGAGGGGCTTGACCCACTTGACGTCGGGCGCCACGTTGGGTAGCAAGATGCCACCGCGCAGACCGTTGTCCTTGATCCACTTCACCTGCTCGATGGCATCGTCGACGTCGTTGACGAAGATCTGGCCGATGCCCGCGCGTCGTTCGGGGAAACGATTGCAGAAGTCGACGAGCCAGCGGTTGTGCGCACGAATGCCGGCGGAGCGATGCTCGTACTCGTCGGGCTTCGGCGGCCCCGCGAAAAGCACGAAACTCGGGAAGAAAGGCGGCACCGTATTGGGGAACACGACCTCGGCCACTTGGCCATCGCGTTCGAGATCGCTGTTGCGGCGGTCGTCGTCCCAGTTGCGGATGCGTCCGCCGTCCTGCAGATCACGGAACGGGTTCTTGTAGCGGCCGCGCCACGCGTCGAAGTCGTCTCGGTACTGCGGGTCGAGGTATTCGCGATACTGCTGATGGCTGCCACCCGCGTGGCAGTCGGCCGAGATGATGGTGTAGTGCGAGTCCATATCCTGCGAGCCTAATGTGCGTCCCAGGCTTGGAGGCCAGATGTTCGAAGACCTGGTGAAGGAACTCGACCGCGATCGATCCACGGCATTCGCGCAGTTCGGCAGAGCGTTGCTCGCCGACCTCTCCTCCGACGATCTCGAAAACACGGCCGACGCCGACACGCTCGACTGGCTACGGACACTGTGGACTGCGCTCGAGGCCGGCCGGGCCGTCGTGGTCAGCAATGACAACGGCCCGCACACGTCGATCATCGTGATCACAAACGCGATGGCGCACCTTGCCGAGTCGATTTCGCTCGTACTCAACGAACAGACCGTTCATCGTCTGTTCCAGACGCTGATCGTCGTCGAGAGAGATTCCGACGGCCACGTGATGCGCGTCGAACGACCCGACCCCTCGATGGACGCACCCCTCACCGCGTTGGTCTACGTCGAAGTCGACCGCATCGAAGACGAGGCGATGCGAGATCAGACAGCGACCCGGGTGAGGGAGACCTTGACTCTGCTCGCGTACGTGCATGACGACCGCGCCGCGATGCACCGTCTCGTCGCGGAGGTCGACTCACCCGAGGTGCGGCAGTGGCTCACCGACGACTTCGTGCTGCTCGGCGCGTTGGCCGCGCACGGTGACGGGCCAGAGCGGTTCGGACTGTTACGGGCGCCGGCGTTCGCCGACGCGGCCCGACCGCCGGCCCACGACAACGGATCTACGGCAGAGATCCGCACCGGCACCACCCTCATCCGCTCACCGCTGTATCGCGACGCTCGCCTCGATGTCGTCGCGATCAACGGGACGGCCGGCGATATTCGCTTCGTCGGACTCTTCCCGAGCGAGATGAGCGCGTCCGGAGTACTCGACCTTCCCTTCGTGCACGAAAAGGTACGGCGTGTGCGCGCCCGCCTGCCATGGCCCGAGGGTTCCGACAAACGGCGAGCCGCGTTGGCCGCGCTCGAACGCCTGCCGGTCGACGAGCTCTTCGGGGCCAGCGACGACGAGTTGTTCCGCGTGGTCGCGGGCATCGTCGAGCTCGCCCATCGACCGCGCGACGTACGCGTCTTCGATCGCCGCGACCACTACGGCCAAGTGCATGCCTTCTTGGTGTTGTTCCCACGTGATCGCTACAACACCGCCACCCGGCGACGCATCGTCGACCTGTTGTCCGCCGCGGTCCACGGCACCGTGGCCGAGTTCGGAGTCAACGTCACCGAGGCGCCCCATGCCTGGCTGCACGTGAGCATCGCGTCGTCCGCGCCGACACTCACCCCGGCGCAGATCGACGATCTCGAAGAGACGGTCTCGAACGCATCATTGCTGTGGGAAGATGCGCTGCGACTCGAGCTCGAACGGCTGGGCAACGATCTCGCGACTCGCGAGACGCTCGCTCGCTATGACGGCGCCTTCCCCGCCGACTACACCGCGGTGACCCCGGTCGCCGCCGCGCTCGAAGACATCGCCCACATCGATCAGCTCTCGCACGCCGACCTGACGTTTCGCCCCACGGCCGACGAGCATGAGGCAGAGCTGCGGCTCGTCTATCGCGGTTCCCCGATGACGCTGTCCGACATGCTCCCCATCTTGCACAACCTCGGGCTCGAGGTCATCGACGAGCGTCCCTACGTCGTGCGTCCCAACGGCCTCGATCCCGTGAACATCTCGGTGATCGGCGTGCGCACCGAACATGCCGCCGCGCTCGTCGAGCCCGAAGTCAACCTGCGCGTCAGCGACACCTTCCGCCAAGTCCAACAAGGTGATGCCGACGACGACGCGTTCAATGGCCTCGTCCTCGCAGCCGGGTTGAACTGGCGCGAGGCCACGGCGATGCGGGCCTACTACCGCTATCTGCGCCAGGTCGGCGGCCGCTACGAGGCGCAGTACGTGGCCGCCACGTTCGTCGAACATGCCGAGATCACCCGCGTGCTGTTGCGCATGTTCCACGCTCGCTTCGATCCCGATCTGTCGAGCAGCGAAGCCGACGCCGACTATGAGGCGGCGCGCCGCGAACTCGACGCAGCGTTACACGCCGTCGCCTCGCTCGACCACGACGTGATCCTGCGCACCGCCGGCGCCTGCATCGGCGCGACCGTGCGCACCAACTTCTACTGCGTCGACGACGAGGGTCGACCGCTGCCACACCTCTCGCTCAAGTTCGATCCAGCGCTCGTCCCGGGTATGCCGCTGCCTCGACCTCTCCACGAGATCTTCGTCTACTCACCGCGCACCGAAGGCGTGCATCTGCGCGCCGGCCGCGTCGCGCGTGGCGGCATCCGTTGGTCCGACCGTTTCGACGACTATCGCACCGAAGTGCTGCAACTGATGAAGGCGCAAGTCACCAAGAACGCGGTGATCGTGCCGACGGGCGCCAAGGGTGGCTTCGTGTGCAAGCGGTTGCCCCGCGCCGGCGACCGTGCGGCGATCAACGCAGAGGTCGTGGCGTGCTACCGGCTGTTCATCTCGGGGCTGCTCGACCTGACGGACAACATCGAGCCCAAGGGTGCCGTCGGCCCACCGCGGGTGCGCCGCCACGACGGTGACGACACCTATCTCGTCGTTGCCGCGGACAAGGGCACCGCTTCGTTCAGCGACATCGCCAACGAGCTCGCGCTGGCTCGCGGCTACTGGCTCGGGGACGCGTTCGCGTCGGGCGGCTCGGACGGCTACGACCACAAAGAGATGGGCATCACGGCCAAAGGTGCGTGGCAATCGGTGCTGCGCCACTTCGACGAGATCGGCATCGCCCCCGACGCGACCGCCACCACCATCGGCATCGGCGACATGTCGGGCGACGTCTTCGGCAACGGAATGCTCGAGTCCCGACGAGTCGCGTTGATCGCGGCATTCGACCACCGGCACATCTTCATCGACCCGACCCCTTCGCTCGAGCCGAGCTACGACGAACGGCGACGGCTCTTCGACCTGCCCGCGTCGTCGTGGGCCGACTACGACCCGACGCTCATCTCTGCCGGTGGTGGCGTGTACCCCCGCTCGGCCAAGTCGATCCCCGTGAGCGACGAAGCGCGGCGCGCGCTCGCGATCGAGGACTCCGCGCTCGAGCTGACCCCGGCCGCGTTCATCCGCGCCATTCTCGGCGCGCCCGTCGACCTCCTCTTCAACGGCGGCATCGGCACATTCGTCAAGGCACACGATGAAGACAACCGCGATGTCGGCGACAAGACCAACGACGCAATTCGCCTCGACGCGACCGATCTTCGCGTGCGCGTCATCGGCGAGGGCGGCAACCTCGGCCTCACCCAACGGGCCCGCATCGAGTTCTGGCGCCACGGCGGCCGAGTGTTCTCCGACGGCGTCGACAACTCGGCGGGCGTCAACACCTCCGACCATGAGGTCAACATCAAGATCCTGCTCGACGCGGTACGCGTCGACGGCCGACTCACCAAGGACGAGCGCGACGAACTGTTGGCCAGCATGCGAGACGAGGTTGCCGAGCACGTGCTGGCCATCAACTACAGCGTCGCGCGGGCCATCACCAACGCGATGTCAGAGGCGCACTCCCTGCTGCACGTGCACAAGGAACAACTGCACTGGCTCGAGCAAGTCGCACACCTCGACCGCGAGGTCGAGAAGTTGCCCTCCTTCGAGGAGTGCGAACGGCGCTGGCAAGCGGGCGAGGGTCTCACCGCACCCGAAGTAAGCGTGATGATGGCCTACACCAAGACCGTGATCGCAACCGATCTTGCCGACGACGAGCTGCTCTCCGACGCCGCGTTCTTGCGAGAACTCGCGGAGTACTTTCCCGCACCGCTGCGAGAACGCTACGCCGTCGACATCGCCCACCACACGCTGCGCAATGAACTGATCGCCGCCATCGCGGCAAACCACATCGTCGATCGAGGCGGCACCTCGCTCGTCTATCGGCTGTTGACCGAAACTGGGGCCACGGCGGCGCAGATCGCACGCGCCCACGAGGTCGCGTGGCAGCTGTTCTCGATGGCCGACACGTGGACCGCCATCGACGACCTCGCCCCCCGAGTCGGGCCATCGATTCGCACGACGCTGCGTCTCGAGGGCCGCCGGCTGGTCGAGCGGGCCACCCGCTGGCTGGTGCGCCATGAGCGGTCCAACATCGATGTCGACGCGACGATCCTCCGTCTACAACCCGGCCTCACGGCCTTGGCCGATCACTGGAAGGACCTCGTCTCCCCGGCGGTGGGGGCCGCCATCGTCGAGTCGACACGCGGGTATGTCGACGCGGGCATCCCCGAGCGACTTGCCGCGATGGGTGCGCGCAACCGCACGTTCGCACCCGCGCTCGAGATCGTCGACACGGCGCTCGAGAGCGAACACGACCCGCTCGACGTCGCCCACACCTACTTCGCCATCGACGAGGCGCTCTCGATCGGCCGCATCGCCGCGCTCGTCGATGCGCTTCCCCGCGGCGACGAATGGCAGTCGTTGGCGCGACTCGCCGTGCGCGATGATCTGTTCGCATCGCAGCGCCAACTCACACAACTCGCGCTGGCGCGCGGTGGCGCCGCCATTCTCCTCGAGCAGGCCAAGCCGGCCGTGCAGCGCTGGCACGAGGTGATCGGACGTTTACCGGCCACCAATGCCTCGCTCGATCAACTCAGTGTGATGGTGCGTGAACTGCGGCGGATACCCACCGCGCTCGCGTAGCAAAGGCCCGAGCCGCCTTCAGAGCGGAGGCCCGGTCATCAGAGCGCGTCGACGAAGAACTTGCCGTCCTTCATGACCGCGACGACGCCCGTGCGCAGCACACCGATGTCATCGGATGGATCACCATCGACGACCACGAGGTCGGCGTACTTGCCCTCGTCGATCGTGCCCACCTTGTCGGGCTGACCGAAGAGCTCGCCGCCGTTCTTGGTCGCCCAGCGCAAGACCTCTAGCGGCGGGATGCCGGCGTGATCGACGTAGACCGCGAGCTCTTCGATGTAGGCACCGTGCGGCGTCGGCGCCGCGCCGAAATCGTCGCCGACACACAACTTGACGCCCGCCTCGACCGCCTTTGCCAGCATGCGGCACATGTCGGCGAAGTCTTGCCCGGTCTCGGTGTTGAACCCCATCGCCGGCATCTCGCCGGGGGGCGGGGCATCACCCATGAACTCCAGCATCTTGAGCGGCAGGTACAAGCTCGGCAACACGAACGTGCCTGCGGCGGCCAGCTTGTCGATGCATTCCTCGTCCATGCCGTCGGCGTGGTCGATGATGTCGACGCCGGCCGCGACGCAGTCGAGCAGTGCCTGTTTGTGTGCGACGTGCCCGCGTACGCGCTTGCCGCGGCCATGGGCGGCATCGACGACCGCGTGCAATTCGTCGAGTGCGAGTGAAATGTTGTGCTTGGGCGTGGTGACACCGTGGCCGCCGGTGACATACACCTTGATGATCTCGGCGCCCCGCTTGATCTCGTCGCGCACCGCCTTGCGAAATTCGTCGGGCCCGTCACAAACGCGCACCACACCCATGCCGTGCGCGTCCCACCACCACGGAATCACGTCGTTCGAGTCGGAGGTCGTGATGAGATCACGCGAGGCCGGGCAGACGCGCGGTCCCTCGACGACACCGTCGCGAATCGCAGCGGCCAACGACGCGTCGACGTCGAACGCGCAGCTTGCCCCCACGATGTTGGTGAACCCGGCCCGCAGCGCGATCTGAGCGTTCATGAGGCCGTAGTACGCGGCGTATGCCGGCGCCCGTTCGAGCCCGAACGGCAGCTGATTGCCGCCCACGTCGTGATAGGTCGTGTGGAAGTGGCCGCTCGTCATGCCCGGCATCAGCGTGCGTCCGCCGAGATCGATCAGGCGATCACCGGGTGCGGACTCGATCGCCCCACTGGTCACGCGGGTGATCTTGTTGCCCTCCACCACCACGGTGGCCTGAGGCTTGGCGGGATGCTCCCCGTCGAGCAAGTTGGCGTTTGTGAATACTGTCCGGTCCATGGCTACCCCCGAGCACAATGTGCGCGATGTGCGCGATGTGCGCGAGTTCTACCACCCGACGAGCCGCTCGGCTCGCGCCAATGCGTTGACTCCCGCGGCGAAGCCGCCAATCCGTTGCGGCGGAGCCGCACAACTAGCCCCGCACGACCTGAGCGCTCTGGATGTTCGACGCGCCCCAACTGGGCAAGCAGATGGCGTGGAGGTTGCCCAGGCCACCGCACACCACGAACACGAGTTGGCTCGCCCGCTCGTTGAGCCACACACGACCCTTGTCGTCGACCCGGTTCTTCTCGTAGAGGATGCGCTGGTTCGGCTCGGGCCACATGTCGATGTGGATCCACGAGTGCGAGTGGGTGAACTCGATGGCGTCGGTGACGTCGGGGAACTCACGACCGAAGCGCTCAGCCCACAAGGGGTTGATCAGCACCACGACTTCACCGTTGGCCGCGGTCGGTTCGAGGAACTTGTTGGCCATCGGGAACGCGATCGTCTTGGCGATCAGATAGAGCAGATCGCGTTCGTTCTCGGTGTTGACGTCGGCGAAAGGAAATGCGCCCTTGCCGCCGTGCGCGGTGATGATCTCGTCGGTGCGCGAGAACCCGCGTTGCTCGGCCAGCGACGGCCACGGTGAACGCTCTTCCCATTCGCCGAAGCACACGCCGCTCGACCGCCCGGGCTGACCGAACACGCTCTTCGAGGTGAGTCCGACTTTTTGGCCGCCGATGTTGCGCATGCACAGCTGCACCGCCCGGCCGACGGTGCTCGAACCGCGGCCTGCCGCGCCGCCCATGCAACCGGCGCCGTAGTCGAACCCCAGCTGATCGCGGGCCGGCCCGTTGACGACGAACATCGGCATCACGCTCGACGTGGTCGTCGACAACGCGAACAGATTGAAGTCGTGTCGGGTGATCGCCTCGAGTGCGGCCACGACATACGCGAACGCGGCCGGTTCGACGCCGGCCATCGCGGCGTTGATGGCAGCCTTTTCGACCGTGGCCATACCGTTGCGCGGTGCGATCTTGCAGATGACATCGTCGGGTTGCCACGGCGTCGCCGCGATCAGTTCGGCGACACGAACCTGTGTGGCCGGGAGCAAGGGCAGGCCGTCACCCCAGCCTTCGCGGAGGGATAGTTCGTAGAGCGCCAGCGGGTCGTCGTCGACTTCGATCTGCGTGCTAACGAGAGGCGCCGAGACGTTCGAGGAGCCGGGGGTACGCGTCGACAGCAATCTGGTACACCTCCTCGTCGGGCAGGCCTTCGAGCGGGTAGGGCAACACGAGCTGGCGCAAATCGGCATGCCCCTTGAGCGACGCGATGCGTTCGCCGATGGTCACGAACTCGGCGGTCACGACGACGACGGCCGGTTTGTCGAGGGCTTCGACGATGACGGTGTCGTGGACACTCCACGACGTACACGAGCCTCAATTGCCAAGGCCCACCACCGCGCAGTCGACGAGGCGGGCCCAATCGTCGAGGTCGTTGCGGGTGCGCTCGCCTTCGTCGCCGACCCGTTCGCCGACGACCAGCCGCTTGACCTTCGCGCCGTCGCGCAGGAGCAGTGCTTCCCACGTGTCGAGGACCACGAAGTAGGACCGCCACGACCGGTCGAGGCGCAGACCAACCGTCACCCCTTCGAGTGATCGTCCCAAATCGAATGTTTTGGCGGCGGTCTCGTCTTCGGCCAGCGCCGTCGGATCGAGTACCCGGATTCGGCCCACGACTTCACCCTACAGGAGCCGAAAGTCCCTTGGGATCCTCGGCGCGATGCGCGACGATCGCGTCCTCACACTTACAGGGAGGGCGATGGCAGCCATGACGGCGTCCGAGACGAAACTCGGCACCCATGACTTTCTGGCGTACCTGAACCACGCGAACGCCACCAACGACCTTGCCGCGGCGATGGCCGCCATCGTCGAGCGGCGCCACGCGGTCGCCCGGCTCGAACAGCGGCGGGCGAGCTGACGCTTCAGTCGCCTTCGCCCACTTCCGAATACGCCTCGTAGACGAGATCGGCGCCGCGCTGACGGTGGCGCACCAATCGGCCGAGCAGGGCATTGCAGTCGTCGCGGCGCGCCGTGACCCAATCCGCGTGCGCCGTGTTCGGCACCAACTCGACCCGGGTCAGGCAATCGGAAAGCGCGATGGCGATCTCGTTGTGCTCCTGGCGCAACTGGTCGACGCGATGGGCCATCCGGGGCGCGGCTTCGAGGATGTCGTCGTACAGACCATCCTCTTGCTCGGTGAAGTCGACGTGCGAATGGAACTCGGCTTCGACGCGCAGGATGCACTGCACGACGCCCTCGGCCCATGCCGCGGCGCGGCGCGGCCCCGCGGAGGACAGTGCGTCTTCGAAGGCGACGAGCGCGTCGCGCAGACGCTCGCGTCGCGCTCGCTGTTCGCCGGCGAGATCCACCGGATTCGTGGAATCCATCACGACCTCCTCGAACCCCGTCCCCATGGCGAGGATAAGCCCGCTACCGCTGTTCGGCAACCGTCCGCTTCACGGCCTCGAGCGCATTGTCCCGAAACGCGCGAGCGGCTTCGGTGTATTGCGCAAGGCCGTTGAGCTCGCTGCCGGCGCGGATGGCGGCGCGAGCGCCCCAGACGTCCATCTGGCGGTGGATCGTGCGCTTGTTGATCTGTTGGAGGTCTGACGACACCCCCGCGACCCGACCGGCAATGGCCAAAACTTGTTCGTCGAGCGTCGCCGCGGGGAACGCCCGGTTGGCGAAACCGATCTGCGCGGCCTCGATGCCGGTGATCGGGTCGCCGGTTAGCATCAGCTCCATCGCCCGGCGCATGCCCAACAACACCGTGTGGTACTGCCAATCGGGTGGGCTGGCCACGCGCACGACCGGATACGAGATCGTCGCGTCCTCCGCGATGTAGACGAGATCGCACGCCGAGGCGAGCTCGGTCGCCCCCGCGATCGCGTAGCCGTGAATCTGCGCGATCACCGGCTTGGCCAGATCCCAGATGCTGAACCACGTGTCGTTGCATTGGCGGGCCCATTGCCCGTCGCCCGGCGCGCTGTAGAACGGCGCGTCGTCCATCATCGGACCGCCGCCGAGGTCGTATCCCGCGGAGAAACATTTGCCCGCGCCGCGCACGATCGTCACGCGCACCTCGGGGTCGTAGTCGTGGGCCCTCAGCGCATCGAGCAGCTCGACGCGCAGCGGCGTCGAGATGGCGTTGCGCTTCTCCGGGCGGTTGAGGGTGACACGCGCGATGTGCGGGGCCGGGTGGTCGACCAGGATCAAGTTGTAGTCGGCCATCGTCATGCGCTCCCTCTTGCGGTTCTTGTGGTGTTCTACACCCATATACAGGTGTAGAACACCACAAGAAGCAGCGGTAGAGAGGGAACCACATGGGGGCAGCGCAGGACCGGCTCGACGTGATCGAGCTCATTCACCGCTACGCGGCGATGGTCGATTTCAAGAACTACGACGACGTCGATCGGGTCTTCACCAAAGATGCAGTAGCGAACTACGAGTCGATGCGGGCCTACGTAGGTGACGATTGCGAACCCAAGGGCGCCAAGGCCATCGGTGAGTGGCTCCGCAAATACACCGGCACGCGTGCCGGCAGCATGCACTTCATGCACAACCACGTCGTCGAGCTCGACGGCAAGCGGGCAACGATGCGCAACTACATGCACAACACCAATTCGTCGATCGCGGGTGTGTACATCACCGAAGCAAAACGCACCAAAGCCGGATGGCGACTGCATCGGTTGCGCCTCGAAGAGCGCTTCATCGATGCCGACCGTGTGCAGAATCCGCATGTACCCGAAGGAAGTCGGCAGCCCGGTGTCTAGCTCCCCGCTCAGAGGGCCGCTCGGGCCCTAGGCAGGCAACACGACCGCCGGCAACGGATGGCGGTAGAGCTTGGCCGCGTTTTCGCAGCACATCATGCGCAACTCGTCGTCGGGGATATGACCCCAGTACTTCTCGATCTCGAGTTGCGTGTCGGGCCACGTGCCATCACCGTGCGGATAGTCGACCTCGACACAGATGTTCTCGACGCCGATGCGATGGCGCAGGTCGATCGTCGACGGATCGTCGATCGTGCAGAACCAGAAGTTGCGTTTGAGGATGTCGGCCGGTCGATCGTCCCAGCCGAGCCCGTAGCCCGACCGGTCGATGATGTTGTCGAGGCGATCGAGCAACATCGGCACCCACCCGATGCCACCCTCGCTCATGGCGATCTTGAGTGTCGGGAAGTCTTTGGGATAGCCCGACCACAACCATTCGGCGCACGCCGCCAGCGAGAGCTGACCGAACATCGTCGCGCCGAGTTGCAGTGACGGTGCGCCCGGGGGCGACGGGTAGCCACCCGAGCTGGCCACGTGCAACGAGACGACCATGTCGGTGTCGACGCAGGCTTGGATGATCGGATCCCAGTGGTTGCGGTCGAACAGCGGCGGCAAACCGATGGCGTGCGGCCGTTCGGGCAACGTCACCGACGTGAAGCCGAGATCGGCCATGCGGTGCAGTTCGCGCACCGCCCACTCGGTGTCGGCGAGATAGGTGATGCCCATCGGCACGATGCGTTCGGGATAGGCCTGGTGCCATTCTTGGAACAGCCAGTTGTTCCACGCCTCGATGCACGCCAACCCGACCTCGCGGTCTTTGGCGTTGAAGAAGACGCGACCGCAAAAGCCGGTGATCGACGACGGGAAGTTGACCGACGCCCAGATGCCGCCGATGTCCATGTCGCGCACGCGGGCTTCGATGTCGTAGCAACCGGGCCGCATGTGCTCGAAGCGGAACGGCTCGAGCTTGACCGTGTCCTTGCGCCGGCCGGCGACGGCGTTCATGCCGACCTGGCTGTAGATCTGGCCTTCGAACTCCCAGACCTCGGCGCCGTTGTCGGTCTCAACGATCTGCGGGCCGCCCGATTGCAGCTTTTGCGGCAAATAGCGGCTGAAAAGGTGGGCCGGCTCGACGACGTGGTCGTCGACCGAGATGACGGTGTACTTCACCTCGCGCGGCAAGGGCTCGGCCATGAACAGATCAGGATCAAGTGCGGTCATCGCAACCTCTGTGTTCCCCGCTCTGACGGGCCGCTCGGGCCCGCGTGTGAGTGAATGTTACCGACCGCCGAGGCCCAGCTTGCGGTGGTCCCACGACACGATCTTGTCGACATTCACCTTGACGATGACCCGTTTGTTGAGCATCGCCTGCACGGCGGGCTTGAGGGCCTCGGTATACGTGGCGCCCATGTAGCGCTCGAACACACTGATACCGAGGGTGAACATGCGGTCGGGGTCGTCGACGATCTCGCCCTTGCCGACCAAGGTGACGCCGCGCAACTCCTCGTACTTCTCACCGTCTTCGACCATGACGGTGCAGTGCGGATTGCGCCGCAGGTTCAACACCTTTTGCGCCTTGGCCTTGGATTCGACCGCCACGCAGCCCTCGAGGAAGCCGTACCACATGGCCACCATGTGGATGGATCCGTCGGGGTTGACGGTGGCCATCGACATCGAATGGCGGCCTTTCAAGAATTCGTCGACCTCGGCGTCGCTCATGCGGATGATGCCCCGCTGCTTGACCCCGTGCCCCATTGCCGTGTTCTCAGCCATCGTGCCCCTCGTCGTTATCCGTCCGACTCTACCGAAGCGAGTGCGCCGGCCCAGCGCCCGAGGCGGTCCCACAGCTGTTCACGGGTCGGCGCCACGTTGTGGTTGTGGCCGGAATCGTCGAGCGCGAACAGCGTGATGTCGGTACTGCCGGGAAAGATGCGGGGCACTGCGTGGAGTGATCCGGCGATGTCGCGGCTGCCGTGGGCGACGAACACCGGCACATCGACCTGTGCCAGCACCGGTGCGGACGCGCCGGGGATCATCGAGCTCAACCCCACCAGTGCCAGCAGCGGCGAGCGACACGCCACCAGGGCGGCGCGTACCGCTTCGGGCAACGGGGCGCCGATCAGGAACGCCGAGCTCCCGCGCCGCGGCATGGGCAACGGCTCACCAAAGCGCTCGCGCACGAGCGACGCGATCTCTGCGATGACCGCGTCGGGCCGCTGCGCGAACTCGCGCTCGCGATCGTTGAGATGCGGCGCCAGCCCCGCGCCGCCGTAGCCGAGCAAGGCCACGGCGCGGTGCGTGCGCTGACGCGCCTGCTGGTACGCGGTGATGCTCGCACCCGCCGAATGACCGACGCCGATCGACACGAGTCGCGGCAGGGCGGGCACATCGGCGCGCAGCGTGCCCTCGCGCAGCCGAGTGAGCACCTGATCGAACGCGCACGCGTCGACGTCGGCGACACACTGTGGCGTCAACGCGTAGCCGTCGTCGGGACGATCGCTGTCGCCGACGCCCGGATGGTCGAGCGTGATCACCACGAAGCCCTGCCGCGCGAGATGGCGCGCCATGCTGTAGTTGCCGAGCGCCGGATCCGTCACGGCGAGATCGAAGTAGCGCCGCGACATACCACCGCCCGGCAGGCAACAAAGCACCTGCGGGCGCGGCGCGAGCTGATCCGCCGCGGGAACGAACACGTCGCCGACGACGGTCCGCACGCCGGGCGGAGCAATGGCCGTTACGTCGATCTCGAGTCGGATTGCCGTCACGTGCCGCCCCAACGCGGGCGGCGCTTTTCGCGAAATGCGGCGATGCCCTCACGCGCGTCGTCGCTCGACCCCACGACTTGCTGCTCGGCCTGCGTCTGTTCCCACGCGGCCGCGCCGCCGTCGATGGCCGCGGTCCACATCGTTCGGCGCATCGCGGCCACCGCGAGCGGCGCGTTGTCGGCGATGCGCGTCGCCAGCGCCACCGCTCGATCGACCACTTCGTCTGCCGGCACGACGTGATTCACGAGACCCAACTGCCACGCGCGTGTCGCGTCGATCGCGTCGCCGGTCATACCCAATTCGAGGGCGACGGCCAGTGGTATGCGGCAGGGCAACAGCGTGGCGCCGCCGCCCGCGAGCAGACCCCGCGAGGCTTCGGGCAGGCCGAACCGAGCGTGCTCCGCGGCAACCGCCACATCGCAGCGCATCATCAACTCGAAGCCTCCGGCCATTGCCGAGCCGTTGACCGCGGCAACGAGCGGAACGCGATCGGGCGAACGCATGATGGCGTTCAGCGCACGCACAGCCTCGCCCGCACGCTCGCGATCGGCCGCGAGGGCGTGCAGATCCATGCCTGACCCGAACGACTCGGTGCCCGCGGCAGTCAGTACGACCACCGAGGTTCCTCTGTCCGCGGTTGCTTCAGTGAGCAGCGTCGCCAGAGCGAAGATGGTCTCGGGGTCGAGCGCGTTGCGCCGATGTTGGCGGTCGACGGTGATGACCAGAACCGCGCCGCGCCGCTCGCGGCCGAGCGCATCGAACCCTTCGGTGCTCATCGCGACAAACCCTCGGGCGCATCGAGTTCGACGCTCAAGATACGAGCGCTGTACGTCTTTGCTTGTGCGTCGGTGCGCAACCCGCCCGAAGCGCCGCCGCTACCGAGCACGCCGTGCAGCATGAAGTTCACCGCACGAATGTTGGGCAGCTCGAATCGTTCGACCGCATCGGGTCGCAGCGACGCGAAGTGGGCGTGGACGACCTCGGTTGTCAGCGCGCCGAGCACGAAGTCGTAGGCCTCGTCGTTGTGTACCCACACGCCGATGTTCGCGTGCGCACCTTTGTCGCCCGAACGGGCATAGGCGATATCGGCAAGGCGGATCTTCACCGCACCTCCTCGACCGTGACCGTCGCCGGCACGCGGGAGCGGTCCACCAGGGCGGGCCAATGTGCCAACACTTCGCTGGCCTTGGGCCGTCCGCCGGCGAAGCCGGTCAACCCGGGTGGCCCGCTGAGCAACAACGACGCGAGCT
This sequence comes from Acidimicrobiales bacterium, assembly GCA_039934635.1. GTDB lineage: Bacteria > Actinomycetota > Acidimicrobiia > Acidimicrobiales > WLNW01 > DATLFA01. Next base: position 53,501 of record JBDTLT010000001.1, on the reverse strand, counting down.
CCATGCCCCACCGATCGATGCGCCGCCGGTCTGCATTGCGTACCGCGATGCGCAGCACGACCTCGGGCGGGTCCCCGAGCGCGACCAACCTGTCGTCGACGCAGGCACCGGCACCGAGGCATTCGACGAGTCGCTCTGACTCGGCGAACGACACTCCCTCACGGCCGAGGCGCGAGAACAGCAACGAGGCGGTCAATTGCGCTTTCTCGACCGCGTCTGGCCCGACCACCGTGAGTTGGCCGACGCCCTTGTACCCGTCGTGCAAGGTCATCGACACTTTGTAGGTGTCGGTGGGCGCGGCGCCGCGGGCTCCGTCGACGAGCACGCGGTTGGGCCCGTCATCGTGCAACTGCACGCTGGTGAAATCGACGATCACGTCGGGGGTGACGTAGCGGCGCGGATCGCCGATCTCGTAGAGTAGTTGTGCGATGACCGTGTCGGCATTGACGAGCCCGCCGGTGCCCTCGTGCTTGGTCACCACGAACGAGCCGTCCGGCCGCGCTTCGAGCACCGGATAGCCGATGTTGTCGAAGTCCGGCACCGAACGCCATCCTTCGAAATTGCCGCCGGTGCACTGGGTGCCGCACTCGATGATGTGGCCGCCGATCATCGCCGCCGACAGTTTGTCGTAGTCGTGCGCATTCCAACCGAACTCGTGGATCAACGGCGCCGCGGTCAATGCCGCGTCAGCGCAGCGGCCCGTGATCACGACGTCGGCACCCTGCGCGAGCGCTTCGACGATCGGTTGTGCCCCCAGATACGCATTGGCACTCTGGATGCCTTCTCGGCGCGCGCCCAACGTCTCGCCCGTGTCGAGGTTCGTGAACGATTCGCCGGCGGCGGCGAACTCGTCGAGTCGTTCGAGGATGTCGTCGCCTTCGACCACGCCGATACGCACGCCGGTCATCCCGAGCTTGCGGGCAACGGCCGCGGCCGACTCGCCGCACGCGCGCGGGTTCACGCCACCCGCATTCGCGATGATCTTGATCCCGCGTTCTTGGCATTCGGGCAGTACTCGTTCGAGCATCTTCACAAAGTCGGTCGCGTAGCCGGCCGACGGGTCGCGCGCCCGGGCTTTTTGCATGATGCTCATCGTGACTTCGGCGAGGTAGTCGAGCGTCAAGTAGTGCAGGGGTCCTTCACGTACGAGGCGCACCGGCCCGAGCATCGAGTCACCCCAGAACCCCTGCCCGTTGCCGACGAGCACAACATCGCGCCCCATGTCATCGCGCCTTGGAGTCGGGAGTGAGGAACTGGCCGGGCGCGCGACCCGCGCCCGGTGGGCCGGCAAACGCCTGCGCGATCTGCATCCACTCACGCGCGGTGTCACCGGATACGACAAGGTCGGTGTCGTCGACGTGGCGCCGTTGGGTGACGACGAGGCAGAAGTCCAACGCGTCGCCTTCGACACGGTTGGGGGAATCCGCCTCACCCCACACCCACCGATCGCCGGTCGGCGCGTCGAGCGCTACATAGACCGGTTCGTCGGGCACGGCGCGACCGTTCGCGCGAAAGCTGTTGGGTACGGCGCGCACACCGATATACGCAACGTGATAGAGGCGTGCCGTCGGTGGACGATCGAGCTGCAGTGCGTCGACGATGTCCTGGCCGTGGGCCCACGTCTCCATGAGTCGCGCCGTGGCTTTGGAGGCCGGGCTCATGTCGGGACCGAACCAGGGAATGCGCCGCGACGGATCCACGGTGCGCAACGCGTGCACCAACCGCGCTCGCTCTCGACCGAACCAATCGAGCATCTCCGCACCGCTGAGGCCGCGGCCTCGTTCGTTCACCTCGCGCACATAGCGCTGCACGTCGGCTCGTTCCCGGTCCCGCAACTGTACGAACGCCTCGGGTTCTTCGATGGCCATCCGCGCGACGTCGTCGAACACGGCGAGGTGCGTCACCTGATCGCGCACCGACCATCCGGGCGCCGCGCTCGGCGATTCCCATTCGGCGTCGGACAGCTGACGTAAGAGACGCGCCAGATCGTCGTGCTCGGCCTGGACGTCAGCGGCCATTGCCTGCATGTCGGGCATCTCAACGACCCTTCCAGACCGGGCGGCGCTTCTCGCGAAAAGCCCGCGGCCCTTCTTGCGCATCTTCGCTCTTGTACGCGGCCTCGTAGAACTGGTCGCCGGCGAGCAGCGCGCCCTTGCGCCCTTGCTCGGCCGCTTCGTACACCATCGCCTTGCCTGCGAGCACCGATAGCGGCGCGTTGTCGGCAATGCGTTGCGCCATCGTCTGCGCGGCGTCGCGCAATTCGTGGCGGGCGACGACACGATTGACGAGGCCCACGGCGTACGCGCGCGACGCGCTGATCGGCTCGGCGGTCAACAAGAGTTCGAGGGCGACGCGCGGAGGGATCAACCACGGCAGCGGGGCGGCCCATGGCGCGCCGCGGCCCCAGCGGGCCTCGGTGATCGCGAACTGTGCATCGTCGACGGCGATGCACAGGTCGCACATCTGCGCCAGCAAGAAACCGCCCGCCAACGCTGCGCCGTTGACGGCCGCGATCACGGGTTTGTCCACGACGATGTTGACGCCGAGGTGCGGGATGAAGTCGGGCGGTGGTACCTCGAGTTTCATCTCGGCCATCTCCTTGAGATCCCCGCCGGCGCAGAAGGCTTGATCGCCGGCGCCGGTGAGCACCGCCACTTTGGCCGAGTCATCTGCCGCGAACCGCTCGAATGCCGCGAAGAGCCCTTGCCGCGTTGCGGTGTTCAGTGCGTTGCGGGCCTCGGGTCGGTTGATCGTGATCCACGCCACGTCGTCGACGGTTTGGTAGAGCACCTCGTTCACACAGCCTCCGCTTCGACCACGACCATCACCGCGCCGGCGTCGATCGTCTGGCGCGTCGTGACGAGCACTGCACTCACTCGACCTGCTACCGGAGCGGTGATCTGATGCTCCATCTTCATGGCCTCGAGTACGGCCAACAGTTGCCCGGCCACGACCTGGTCGCCGACTGCGACCTCGACGCTCACCACCGTGCCCGGCATCGGCGCAACCAGCGAACCCGCCGCGGCCTTTTCGGCGGTTTGCGGAAAGCGCGGTTGCTCGCGCAACGCGACACTGCCGCGGGGCGTATCGACATAGACCTCGTCACCGACCGCGTGCACCGAGAACGGGCGGCGCACCCCATCGACGAGAAACACCACGTGGTCGGCGGCGACCGAGACGACCACGAGGTCGACCGGTGCTTCACCGTTGATCTCGAAACGCGGCGTGCGGCCGAGCGAATAACCGACGTGCAACTCTCCCACCGACGAGTCATAGGCCCGCCGGTGCAATTGCGACGGATTGTTGCGCCAGCCCGCGGGCACGGTGCTCAGCACCGGTGTCCGACGGTGGGCGTCGTAGCTCGCGGCAACCGCGGCCGCGACCGCGGCAATGCGCGCGTTGGCGTCATCGATGTGCCCGGCGCGCAGCGCGGCCGGCGGATGGCGCTCGAGGAAGTGCGTGTCGATGGTTCCGTCGCGAAACTCCGGGTGCTCGAGGATGCCAACGAGCAACTCGCGGTTGGTGGCCACGCCGTGGGTCTGCGTGCGCCGCAACGCCCATGCGAGCTTCTGGGCAGCTTCGAGGCGTGTCGGTGCGTACGCGATGACCTTTGCCAGCATCGGGTCGTAGTGCGGACTCACCGTGCCGTCGTCGTCGAACGCGCTGTCGACCCGCAACCCTTCGATCGCGGGCACGCGAAACCGGTGCAGCCGACCCGGCGACGGCAGGTAGTCGTGGTCGGGATCTTCGGCGTAGAGCCGCGCCTCGATGGCGTGACCCCGCATCGTGGCGCGCCGCACTTCGTCGGGCAACTGGTCACCTTGCGCAACGAGTAGTTGCACCCGCACGAGGTCGATCCCCGTGATCATCTCGGTGACCGGATGCTCGACCTGCAGGCGGGTGTTCATCTCGAGGAAGAAGAACTCACCGGCAGGTGCAACGATGAACTCGACGGTGCCGGCGCCCACATAGCCGACGGCCCGGGCGGCGGCGATCGCGGCATCACCCATTGCGCGACGCAACTCGGCAGTCACATATGGGGACGGCGCTTCTTCGATGATCTTCTGATGACGGCGTTGGATGGAACATTCACGCTCGAACAGATCGACCACGTTGCCATGGGTGTCCCCCATGATCTGGATCTCGATATGACGCGGCGCGTCGATGTACCGCTCGAGGTAGACGGTGTCCGCGCCGAAGGCCGAGCCCGCTTCACGTCGCGCCGAAGCGACCGCGGCCACCATGTCGTCCGCGTCGCGCACGAGGCGCATGCCGCGCCCCCCGCCGCCGAACGACGCTTTGACGAGCACCGGCAGCCCGAGTCCGGTTGCGACCGCCACGAACTCGGCCTCGCTGACACCGGTGAGGTCGGCTCCGGGCACCACGCGCACGCCGGCGTCGGTCATCATCTCGCGCGCCGCGAGCTTGGACCCCATGGCTTCGATTGCGCGCGGCGGCGGACCGACCCAGGTAAGTCCGGCCTCGATCACGCGCTGCGCGAACGAGGCATTCTCCGACAGGAATCCGTAGCCGGGATGCACACCGTCGGCACCGGTGCGCGCCGCGGCGGCCAACACGGCGTCCCCTCGCAGGTACGATTCCCCCGGCGCCGCGCCCCCGAGCGGCACTGCCTCGTCCGCCTCGTGCACGAACGGCGCGTCGGCGTCGGCGTCGGAGTAGACGGCGACCGTATCGATGCCCATCGCGCGACAGGTGCGCATCACCCGGCGGGCGATCTCACCGCGGTTGGCTATGAGCAGCTTCGTTATCGCCACGATCTACATCCGGAATACGCCGAAGCCGCGACGGCCCCGCACTTCGTTGGAGTGAACGGCCGACAACGCGATGCCCAAGACGGTGCGGGTGTCGCGTGGGTCGATGACGCCGTCGTCGTAGACGCGTCCGCTCATGAACATGGCCAGCGATTCTGCCTCGACTTGATCTTCGAGCTCTTTGCGGCTCTTCGCGTCGGCCGCTTCGTCGAACGCGCGGCCGGCGGACGCGGCTGACTGCCGAGCCACGATCGACATGACGCCCGCCAATTGCTCGGGGCCCATGATCGCCGTCTTGGCGTTGGGCCACGTGAACAAGAAGCGCGGCGAATACGAGCGACCCGACATGCCGTAGTTGCCCGCGCCGTATGACGCCCCCATGTTGATCGTGATGTGGGGCACGGTCGAGTTGGTGACCGCGTTGATCATCTTGGCCCCGTCCTTGATGATGCCTCGTTGCTCGTAGCGAGTGCCCACCATGTAGCCGGTGGTGTTCTGAAGGAACACGATCGGCGTGTCGGTTTGGTTGCACAACAAGATGAACTCGGTTGCCTTGTGCGCCTCTTCGCTGAACAACACTCCTTGCGCGTTCGCGATCACGCCTACGAGATAGCCGTGCACCGAGGCCCATCCGGTGACCAGTGACTGTCCGTAGAGCGGCTTGTATTCCTCGAAGCGCGAGCCGTCGACGACGCGCGCGAGCACCTCGCGCGGATCGAACGGCACTTTGAGATCGATCGACACGATGCCGGCCAACTCGTCGGCATCGAAGCGCGGTTCGTCCGCGGCCATCGTCGGTGCGGGGCCGAACTTGCGCCAGTTGAGGTGCTCGACGATGTCACGGCCGATACGCAAGCAGTCGAGCTCGTCGACCGCGAAGTAGTCGCTGAGACCCGACACTCGTGAGTGCATCTCGGCACCACCGAGTGATTCGTCGTCGGCGTCCTCACCGATCGCCATCTTCACCAGCGGTGGACCGCCGAGAAAGACCTTGGCCCGGTCCTTCACCATCACCGAGTAATCGCACATGCCGGGTACGTACGCGCCGCCTGCCGTCGAGTTGCCGAAGACGAGCGCGAGCGTCGGTATGCCGGCGGCCGACAGCGCGGTGAGGTCGTGGAACAGCTGGCCGGCCGGGATGAACAGATCGGCCTGCGCCGTCAGATCACCGCCGCCTGATTCCACGATGTTGACGAGGGGCAGCCGGTTCTCCCGCGAGATCTCGAGCGCGCGCAGCACCTTCTTCCACGTCCACGGGTTCGACGCGCCGCCGCGCACCGTCGGATCGTGCGCCGTGATCACACATTCGACCCCGGACACGACGCCGATACCGGTGACGATGCTGGCGCCGACGTGATAGCTCGTGCCCCAGGCCGCGACCGTCGACAGTTCGAGGAAGGGCGAGTCGCGGTCGAGCAGCAACTCGACCCGTTCGCGCGCCAAGAGCTTGCCGCGCTCCCGGTGGCGTTCGACGTAGCGGGGGCCACCTCCCCCAACCGCGATCGCGTGTTGCTCGTCGAGCGCGGCGATGCGTTCGAACATGCCCGCCCGGTTGGCGGCGTAGAGGGCCGAATTGCGGTCGACCTTCGAAGCGAGGACCTGCATCCCGCGGGACCCTAGTGGCCCGAGCGGGGTCCTGGCATGGTGCAATCTTGCGTGACTCTGACAAGCGGGTGTGGAATATCCCTCGTCAGACACATTCGTCAATGGGGGAAAGATGGACGATTCGAAGTGGGAGAAGTATGCGGCGTTGGGGGGCGTGGCCTTCGTCGTGTTGAACATCATCGGCGCGGCCCTCGCCGGTCAGCCACCGGCGCCGGACGACTCGGACGAGAAGATCGTCGAGTGGTTCACCGACCACACCGGCGGCATTCAAGCCTCACAGTTCCTCGGTCTTCTCAGCGTGATCGCCCTGCTGTGGTGGTTCGGTTCGCTTTGGCGCAAGATGACCGACGCAGAAGGCGGACGGCATCGGCTGTCGATCGTCGCGGCGCTCGGGCTTGTTTTCTCCGGTTCCCTCTTCCTGGCCGCGAACGGCATCCTCTCCGCGGTCGCGTTGCGTATCGACGACATCGGCTCCGGTGCCGGCGTCTTCTACACGCTGTCGTCCGTTCTCCTGTCGAGCTCGGCGGCCGGTATCGTCACGTTCCTGGCGGCGGTTTCAGTACTCGGTCTGCGAACCCGATTCCTGCCCCAGTGGATTGGCTATCTCGGCCTGTTGGCCGCGTTGCTGTTCCTCGTGGGCGGCATCGGTTCGGCCAGCGACTCGGGCGCCATCATGATCTTCGGCTTCATCGGGTGGATCGGCTGGAGCGTTTGGACGCTGGCCGTCAGCTTCGAGCTGTGGAAGCGCCCGGCGAGCGCGCTCAGCGAAATCTCCGTCACCGCGGTCGTCGTCACGGTCGACTGACCTGACCGACCGTTCTCGCTGTCGAACGTCGCACATCGTGCGACGTTCGACAGCGAGTACGAGGATTTACTGGGCGGCGTCGCGCATGCGGCTCGAACGGTGCACCGGATCGCGATCGATCTTCGGGATCACGTGCTCGCCCATCAACTTGATCATGTCGAGCGTGTCCTGCTTGGTCGCGGTGCCGATGCCGAACACGAGCTGATCCGCGCCCGAGGACTCCCAGCGCTTGCACTGCTCGAGTGCCTCGGCCGGATCACCACAGATGACGGCCCCGATACCGGCCATGCCGCGAATCGTCTCGGCGTCGTAGTCGGGAATCAACTCGGGCCAGTAGGGCACCTGCTCTGGGTGCGGGAACGTGTCGTGATAGCGGAACACGTTGCTCTGTAAGTAGTTGAGCTTGGCGTCGACCGCCGACTTGACCGCGGCATCGCTGTCTTCCTTCACGAACGCCGCACTCGTCACCATGATGTTGTCGTTGACGAACGCACCGACAGGGTCGGCGTTGCCGATGTTGCTCTTGTACGTCTTGACGATCGGCTCCATGTCGTTGAGGTCACCGACGGAGAAGCCGAGTACTCCGAGGCCGCGTTGCGCGCACATCTCATAGCTCTGGATGTTGCCGCAGGCGTACCACATCGGCGGATGGGGCTTCTTCCACGGCTTGGGCAGCACCTTGCGCGGCGGCAACGACCAGAACTTGCCCTCGTAGCCTTCGTACTCGTCCTGCATCCACATCTTGGGGAACTCGGCGATGACGTCTTCCCACATCGCGCGCGTCTCGGTGGTGCTCTTGACACCGGGCAAGAAGCCGAGGATCTCGTGGCTGCCGGCACCGCGGCCCGTACCGAACTCGAATCGACCGCCGGTGATGTGGTCGAGCATGGCCACTCGCTCGGCCAATTTGGCCGGATGGTTCACCGCGGGCAAAGGGTTGAAGATGCCCGAACCGATGTGAATGCGCTCGGTGGCGTGGGCCAGATAGCCGGCGATGACATCGTTGGCCGAGAGGTGCGAATACTCGTCGAGGAAGTGGTGCTCGGTGATCCACACGTACTTGAACCCGGCCTTGTCGGCCGCGATCACATACTCGAGTTCTTCCATGATGACGTGGTGTTCGGAGTCGGGCTCGTTGTCCCGCCGAAACCCCGGGTTGTAGTTCTGGATGAAGACGCCGAATTCCACGAAGATGCTCCTGTCGGCCGATGGGATGAGTCGTTCCCCAACCGTAGGCGGGCCGACGGGCACCGGTCTCGTCACATCGTGTGTACGTGGCGGTCGAGCACGACCTTGGTCGCCGCGAGCGCGCCGATGCGATCGTCGTCGTAGCCCAACTCGCGCAAGATCTCGGCAGTGTGCTGGCCGGGCAGGAACGGCGGGCCCCAGATCTTGCCGGGGGTGTCCGAAAAGTCCATGAGGAGGCCCATCACGTCGATCTTGCCGACCACCGGATGCGGGTACGACGTCACCCACCCCTTGTCCACGAACTCCGGATCGTCGAACAAGCCGAGCACGAAGTCAGGGTTGGAGATCTCGACCGGTGCGCCCTGCGCGTCGAGCGCGGCGAACCACTCGGCGGCCGGGCGCGACGCGAAGGCTTCTTCGAGGATCTTGGTCAACTCGGCATCGTTGGCGGCGCGCGCTTCGCGCGAGAAGAATCGCGCATCGCTGACGAGATCGGCCCGACCGAGCCCCCGGCAGACCCTGCCCCAATCGTCATCGGTCAGCGCGGCGACGCAGAGCCACCCTTGCTTCGTCTCGTAGAGACCGTAGAGGGCCGACCAACGCATCTGCATGGCGTCGAGGCTCTGCCGTTTGCCGACACGCGCACCGTCAGCCGTGATCCACGCGTTGGAACAGTTGAGCAGCTGCGCGTAGACGATCGACGTGTCGACGAACTGGCCCTCGCCGGTGCGGTCGCGGTGATGCAACGCCTGCACCATGGCGATCGCCGACAAGAACCCGTTGCCGGTGTCGCCCAGCGACGTCACCGACCACAACGGGTTGCCACCGTCGTCGAGGCCGCCGTCCATCCACGTGCTGCCGGCGAGGGCGGCGCCCGTCTGATCATTGCCGGGCAGCGAATCGCGCCAGCTCTTCTCGAAGCCGCGAGTGTGGCAGTAGATGAGCGAGGGATTGATCTTGCGCAACGACTCGTAATCGACGCCGAGACGAATTGCCGCGCCATAGCGCATGTTGTGCTGCACGATGTCGGCTGTCTTGACGAGCTCGTGAAGGATCGCCAACCCCGCCGGGTCTTTGAGGTTGACGGCAACACTGCGTTTGCTGCGGTTGCAGCACATGGCGATGTGATTGGCCATCCAGTAGTCGTCGTGCAGCGCGTTGACCTTGATGACTTCTGCGCCCAGATCGGCCAGCATCTGCGTGCCGAACGGACCGGCGACCGCGAGGCCGAGGTCGAGCACACGGATGCCGGCCAACGGTGACGTCAGCTCGGTGTTCGTAGGGCTCGGCTGCGGGCGCGCCGGTGCCGGCTCGGCCGCCTCGGCAAGCACCTCTGCGGTGTGCTGACCCGGCGTCGCCGGCGGGCCACCGATCGTGCTCGGGCACGACGCGAGGTGATAGACGGTGCCGACCTGACGCACGCGACCGATCGCGGGATCGTCGATCTCGACCACACAACCATCGGCCACGAACGCGTCGTCGAGCAAGCCTTCTTCCGGCGAACGCACCACTTGCACGGGTGTGCCGATCTCCGCGCCGATGCGCATCCATTCGTCGCCGGTGAAGCGAACGACGCGCTCGGCCAACTCGGGTGTGAAGTGGTGCAGCAACACCATGTCCTCGGGGCTCATGGTGATGCGGGTACCCGACTTGCGCGGGTTCTCCGCGCCCTCGGGCAACTCGAGACGGTCGCCCTCGGACACCGCCTGTATGAACGCCGGCAACGTCGGCCAGTGATGCGTCCAGCGCCCGTCCGATGTCTTGAAGAACCCCTTGGGCGCGCGCGGATCGGTGATCCACGTCTGGAAATTCTCGGCCTCGGGATGCTCGACGCGCTGCCACGCCCCCAGCGTCGAACAGATGGCCCCCTGCATCAGCGAGGTGTGTACGTGTTGGCCGCGGCCCGTGATCCCGCGCGCACGAACCGCCGCACTGATCGCGAGCGTGGCGAGGTAACACGCGGCGTGGCTGGGCCACGGAATGCCGGCGAACAATGGCCCTTCGCGCTCGGCTCCCACCCAACAACCATCGGGTGGTTCGAGGCCGGGCATGATGCCTTCGGTGCCCGAGAGACGGGCGATGGTGCCGCCGACGACGCCGCGCGCCTCCCACATGTGGCCGGTGCGAGCAGATACGAGCGCGTCGATCGCCCGCCGCTGTACGTGTTTGCCCTCGCTGCCGTAGCCGGTGATCGAGCAATAGATCAGGCCCGGGTTGCGCGCGTGCAGCGTGTCGAAGTCGATGCCAAGGTGGTGCGTCGTGCCGGGCGCGTAGCTCTCGATGAGCACGTCGGCCCGATCGACCAGATTCAAGAAGAGCTCACGTTGCTCCGCGTCTTCGAGATCGATGATGGCGCTGCGCTTACCGCGGTTCCACACCTGGTAGCCCGAAAGGTAGTCGCGGAACGGATCGCCACCGGGTGGCTCGATCTTGGTGACACGCGCGCCGTTGTCGCCGAGCAGCATCGCGGCCATGGGACCGCTGATGCCCCACGACAGATCGAGCACGTCGAGACCATCAAGCACTCCGGCCATGACATCAACCCCCGTGACGCTCCGTATGCGCCGCGGCCGATGGTAGCGGATGGCCCTCGGGCGCCCGCGAGGCGGTAGCGTCAGCCGCGCAATTACGTGGGCGGACGTTTGTGGGCGGACGTTAGGGGTGGTCGTGCTCAACGGACTCAAGATCATCGACGTCGATTCCCATGTGATGGAACCCGACGATCTCTGGGAGCGGTTCATGGATCGCCGCTTCGCCGCGTTCATGCCCAAGTCGCGGCGTATCAGCCCGACGTGGCCCTACTTCGCGCAACTCGAAGTCGCGGGCAACACGATGGGCGCCGGTGGGATGCGCATGGATCAGGTCAAGTTCGTCACCAATCCGGGTGGTGAGCGGCTCACGGTCACCGAGGCCTACGCGCACTACATCGAGTCGGGCTACAGCGCGGCGTCGTATCTCGACTACATGGACGAGGCCGGCATCGACCACATGCTCGTCTACCCCACGATCGGCCTACCGATCACCGCGTACCCGAACCTCGACGCACGGGTCGCCGCGGCGATCAAGCGTGCCTACAACAGCTGGCTTCACGAATTCTGCGCGGGCGGCAACGGGCGCATCCACGGCGTCGGCGCACTCGACCTGCGAGACGTCGACCTCGCGATCGCGGAAGCCCGGCGGTGCGTGAACGAGCTCGGCTTTCGCAGCGTGTACATCTTGCCCGACCCGCCCACCGAAGGCATCCCCCTCGACCATCCGTGCTACGACGATCTCTGGGCCGAGGTCGCCGCGCTCGGCGTTCCACTCGGCACCCACGAATGTGTGCCACACCGCATCGGCAGCGTCGGCCATGTCGGGCTCCGGCATGTCACCGGCTCGTCGATCCCCTACGCAGGGCTCGCAACATCGTTCGGGTTTGGCGAGATGATGGCCGCGCTGTTGTTCACCGGTGCGATTTGTGCCCGCCATCCCGATCTGCGCGTCGTCTTCACCGAATCGTCGGTCGGGTGGGCGGCCACGTGGTTGCCGTTCCTCGACGAAAAGTGGGAAGCCGTCGCGATCCGCGGCTTTCCGATCGCGGAGCATTCGCCATCGTGGTACTTCGAAAATCAGTGCTTCATCTCGGGCGACGGAGGCGACCCGGGTTTTCGGCAAGTCGTCGACGCCGGTCTCTCCAATTGCCTGTTGGCCGCCAGTGACTTCCCGCATCCCGAAAGCCCCGACTTTCCCCACGCCATCGACAAGTTCTTCGACTACGAGCATGCTCGTCTCGACGACGACACCTTGCGCAAGATCTTCTGGGACAACCCGGCTCGCCTCTACGACATCAAATGACCGAGTCGGCTGATCGCGAACGCACCTACGGGCAGTGGTGGGATTGGAAGGGCGACTACACGCGGGTGTCGATCTCCGCACTCACTGCGCTGTGCGTCGACGCGTATGTAGCAGCCGGCGTCGCGCCTGACGATGCCGCGTTCCTCACCGAGGGCGCCATCGACAAGACGGTGCAAGGCGACCACGCGCGCGGCGTCATCTACGTTCCACCGACGGTGCGCTCGATTCGTTCCGGCCGCCAAGACGCGCGTGCCGCGATCGACGTCGTGGCGGCCCGCGGCGCGTCGGGTCTCGTCACCGGTGGCCCCAAGGCCATCGGGCGCCTCGTGTGTCGCGCCGGCATGCGCTTCGCCATCGACAGTGCTCGCGAGCACGGCATCGGTCTCGCGGCAGCGAGGGGTGGCGCGGGGCTCTTGACGCAGTACGTCACGATGGCGATCGACGCGGGCATGATCGGCCTCGTGATGACGCAGACGGGCCCGTGCGTCGCGCCGTTGGGTAGCTATACCGCGCTGCTCGGCAACGGCCCGTTTGCCGTCGGCGTGCCCGCCCGGCGCCACGATCCGGTCGTGCTCGACATGTCGTTCACGCAATCATCGGCGAGTGGCGTCCTGCTCGCGGCCGAGCAGGGCGAGGCCATTCCGGCTGGCGCGCTGCTCGACGCTACCGGTGCCGCCACCACCGACCCACGCGACTTCCGCAGCATCGATCGCTCGCAGAGCCCGACCGAAGCGCGCGGCGACGGCACGCTCACTGCGCTCGGCAACAGCCACAAGGGCTACGCGATGATCTTTCTCGTCGGTCTCCTGTCGAGCGTGCTCAGCGACACAGCACCGGCATGGGATCTTGCCCCCGGGTCATCCGCTGACGGCGCGGTTGCGGGCACGTTGCTGATCGCTATCGACCCGCTCGCGTTCGGAGTCGCCGATCCGCTCGGGGCGGTCGACGCGTTCATCGACACGGTCACGGGCGCGCCGAGGCGCGACGGCTTCGACGAGATCCTCTATCCAGGGATGCGTTCGCAGCAGCTTCGCCGGGCCCATCGTGCGCGCGGCTCGGTCGACGTACCGGCGCCCCAACTCGACGCGCTGCTCGCACTGGCCGGCGAATTGAACCTCACCGTCGCGCCGCTAGTCACCGACGCCTGATGCAACCGCGGCCGAGGCCGTCTGTGCACCGGCTATCCGCTCAAGGGCCGCTCGGGCCCGCCACCGTTCGGACGACCCGAAGAATGTCGCGCGTGCCATCGTGCGCCGCTGCGGGAAGTAGTCGTTGACGCCGTAGTGCTGGATCGCGATGTTGTCCCAAAACGCGATCGATCCCGGCTCCCAGTGAAAGCGCAATTGGTACTCCGGCACCTCGGCTTGGCGGCACAAGTGGTCGAGCAGGGCGTCGCTCTCCTCGGATGAGACGCCGTTGATGCACGTGGTGAAGAACCGGTTGACGAAGAGCGTCTTGCGCCCCGTCGTCGGATGGTGCAACACGACGGGATGCACCACCGGCGGCAAGAGGGTGCGGAAGTGCTCGAGTTGATCGGCGTACTTGTTCGCGTAGGCGCCCATGCTCCAGTCGTGCGTCGCCGTCAACCCGTCGACTTGTCGCTGCACCTCGGGCGCCAGGTTGTCGTACGCCGCCGCCATGTCCGCGAACATCGTGTCGCCACCGCGGGCGGGCACTTCGATCGCCCGCAACATCGTGCCTGCCGTCGGCTGCAAACGAAATGTGCCGTCGACATGCCAACCGTTCTCGAGACCCGGCGTCGCGCCGTCACGAGTGAACTCGACGAGGCAATCGATCGGGTCCTTGTCGCTCGGCGCCAACTGGTCGTCGGTCAAGTCGCCCCACCGCATCAGCAATTCTGCGTGTTGTCGTGCGGTCAGGTGCTGCTCCCGGAACAACAGCACCTTGTACTCGCGCCATGCCTGATCGATCTCGGCAAACGTCTCGTCGTCGAGCGGCTCGCGGAGGTCGACGCCCGTGACGAGACCACCGAGCGTCGCGCCGACGGCAGTCACGGCGATGCGCGTGTACACCCCGGGCTCGGTGCCGGGCGCGATGCGGTTCAGTACTCGTGGCCCGGCTTTGTGGCGGTACATGGCTCCGCGATCAGCGCCGCGCCGCAGTGATCGCCGCCACCAGAGCGGCATCGGCATCGGCCGCCCATCGCCGGGCGGGCTCCCACACCCCCGGAAACGGGCCGTCACCGAATGGCCGGTACACCCGCACGTCGACCACGCCATCGGCAACGGGCACGCTGTACTCGACGAGACGAGCGACTTCGGGCCCCATCTCGCCGGTACGCAAGAACCCCTCGTCCATTGCCCGCGTCGACGCATCACGAACGCCCGGGCGCGACGGATCGGGCAGCGGACCTGGCGGCGCCGCGTCACACATTGCCTGGATCACCGCATCCAAGGTCATCTGTCCCCCAACATCGCTGACCCGCCTGCACTTCAACCAGTACGGAGTATCGCGCCGCCGCCGGCCCTGCTGGAAGGAACGTGCTCGATGTCACGCGCGGCGTGGTGCGGCTACGGTACGCGAGCCAATCGAGAGAAGCGAGAACCGATGCAATTCGGCGTGGTCATCCCGTCGTACGGTCCCTTCGGCGACGCCGCAAAGATCCGTGAACTCATCGCGGCGGCCGAGCACTTCGGCTATCACACTGCGTGGTTCGGCGATCACATCGTCATCCCCGACTACGCGGCCCACGTCTCCTCGCCGCGATGGTTCGACTCGCTGGCGTGTTGCATCGCCGGGGCCGCCCGCACCGAGCGCTTACGTTTCGGCACCGATGTGCTCGTGCTGCCGTACCGTCACCCGGTGGCGCTTTCACAGTTGCTCGCCAGCGCGGATCAACTGTGCGGCGGACGGCTGACGCTCGGCGTCGGTGTGGGCTACATCCGCGGCGAATTCGCCGCGCTCGCTGCGCCCTACGAAGGCCGCGGCGCGGCAACCGACGAATACATCGACGTGATGCGCAGCCTTTGGGAAACCGAAGGCGCGGCGTCGCACAACGGGCGCTTCGTGCAGTTCGACCGCGTGCATGCCGGCCCGCCGCCACAGCAAAGTCCGTTCCCGATCTTCGTCGGCGGCAACCATCCTGCGGGCCGCCGGCGCGCCGCTCGCCGCGGCGATGGTTGGCATCCGCTGTTCCCCAGTCCCGAGCAATATGCGACCGGTCGCGCCGATATCGAAGCGCAACGCGCCGCACTCGGCCGACGCGGTCCGTTCACTTTTTCGTACACCTGCCCCGAGACACGAGTCGTTCTCGACGCGAGCGAATTGCGCCCGCCAGTCAGCTACGCCGATCTGCCCGATATCCCCGACGACTACAACTACGCGCCGCCGTTTCCACTCGCGGCCGACGAGCGTGCGCACTTCGTCGGCACGCCCGATCAACTCACGGCGGACATACAGGAGTACGCGACCGCGGGCGTCGAGCATCTGGCATTGCGATTCTGGACCGGCGATCCCACGATGGACACCGCCGACGTGATCGAGCAATACCGCCGCTTCGCCGAACTCGTCGCACCGCGCTTCAATCGGTAGGGCCGAGTACTTCGCTTCGGTCGGCGTCGAGAAGGGGCGCCACTGCACCGCCGCGTAGCGTGCCCCAACGGTGCGACCGAGCCGGATAGCGCACCTGACGAATGCGACCCAGCTGCGGATGCTCGACGATCTCGTAGAGCTCGTTGTGCACGACCTGCGGGTCGGCGAGATGTTGGTCGAGATCGACACACTGGCCGACCGGCACATCGTGATCGTCGAAGCGAGCGAGACATTCGGCAACCGTGAGCGAACGTGTCTGCGATTCGATGCGGGCGATGAGCAGCTTGGTCATCTCCACGCCGTCCTTCTCGGCCAGCACGGCATCGGCCCACTCCGGGTGACCGACGGCGGCGAGCGCGTTGCGGATCTGATCTGCGCTCACCGGTGACAGCAGCACCCATCCGTCGAGTGCTTGCAGCGGATGGTTGGCCATCATCTGACGGTTGCGGGCGTCGATCGGCTCGTCGTCGACGAACGTGCGGGTCGAGAAGATCTCCGGAAAGTTCAAATACGCCATCACGTCGAGCATCGGCACTTCGATGGCGTCGCCCTCGCCACTGATGCCGCGCCGGTACAACGCGGCGACCGTCGCCTGCGTTGCCATCGTGGCGGTCATCTTGTCGACCAGATAGCCGACCGCGAGTGCCGGTTCGCCGTCACCGCCCTGGGCCCACGTGAGGCCCGAGCGCGCCTGTACCACCGAGTCGTACGACGGCTTGTCACTGTCGGGGCCGTCTGACCCGTACCCACTCACGTAGACACGGATCAGTCGCGGATTGAGCGCAGCCAGCGCGTCGTCGCCGAGGCCGAGGCGTGCCGCGACACCGGGTCGCCAGTTCGAAAGCACGACATCGCAGTTGCGCAAGAGCGCGCACAACCGATCTCGGTCGGTCGCCTGCTTCAAATCCAGCATGACACTTTTCTTGCCCCTGTTGGCATTCACGAACACCGCCGCCATCGCACCCTGGGGCCGCCCGAATCGGCGGAAGGGGTCGCCCTTCGGCGGCTCGACCTTGACCACGTCCGCACCGAGGTCGGCCAGCATCATCCCTGCGAACGGAACGCTCATGTAGTTGCCGATCTCCACGACGCGGACGCCGGACAACGGTGCAGAGGTCACCGGATCAAGCTACCAACCGGGGCGAACGCGCCGCGCTCCCTTACATCCCGCGGCGCCCGTGGCGGTCGGGTTGCCAACGGCACCTCTCACCGGCCAGCCTTGCACGGTGCAATTGCGTCATGACTGGACCCCGGCCGAGATCGAGTCGATCATCGCCCAGCCCTTCCACGATCTCCTCCATCACGCGCAGGCGACGCACCGTGCGCACTTCGATCCGCATGCGATCGAAGGCGCCATGCTGTTGTCGATCAAGACGGGTGGCTGCCCCGAAGACTGCGCGTACTGCCCCCAGTCGTCCAAGTACTCGACTGGCCTCGATGCACAACGGCTCATGGCGACCGACGAGATCGTGTCCGCGGCCAAGGCGGCCAAAGCGGCCGGCGCGACGCGATTCTGCATGGGCGCGGCGTGGCGATCGCCGAGCGACCGCCAAGTCGAGCAAGTGGCCGACGGCATCCAAGCGGTCGCCGCGCTCGGCCTCGAGACGTGCGTGACGCTGGGCATGCTCACCGATTCTCAGTCGCAGCGCCTCGCCGCCGCCGGGCTCGACTACTACAACCACAACCTCGACACCTCGCGCGAGTTCTACGGCGAGATCATCACCACGCGCACCTACGACGATCGTCTCGAAACACTGGCGAGCGTGCGCGACGCGGGCATCAAAGTGTGCTGTGGCGGCATCGTGGGCATGGGCGAGAGCCGGCGCGTACGGGCCGGGTTGCTCGCGCAACTTGCGGGGCTCGACCCGCATCCCGAGAGCGTGCCCGTCAACTTGTTGATGCAAGTCGAAGGCACACCATTGTTCGGCACGGCCACGCTCGATTCGTTCGAATTGGTCCGCACCATCGCGGCGGCGCGCATCGTGATGCCGGCGTCGGTTGTTCGCCTGTCCGCGGGCCGCACGGAGATGAACGACGAACTGCAGGCGTTGTGTCTGCATGCTGGAGCCAACAGCATCTTCCTCGGCGACACGTTGTTGACCACACCCAACCCGGGCGACTCACACGATCACGAGCTGCTGGGCCGGCTCGATACGCGCATCGCGGCCGTGACAACCCACAGCGCTTAGGCGGATTGTCAGGCGAAACGACGGGGTGCTACGACCTACTGAGCACGCGCCGAATCGGAACGGGCAGTCGGGACCAAGCCGTGGATATGAGGAATTGGTCTACTGGCGTTTCTGGAGCGCGGCTTGCAGTTCAACGACCCACGTCTCTCTCGGTCCATCGCAGTCGAGGTAGATCTCGCGAAACTCGCCTGCTTCGAACTCTCCGGCCTGCTCGATCCACGCACGCAGGGCCGCGAAACCTCCGTCGAAATCGTCGCCGTACATCACGGTGGTTGCCGCTCGTTGGAGACCAGGAAGCACGAACGTCAGCGCATCGTCACCAACGTAGGTCATGCCGTCAGGTACCGGGATCGCAGCGGTGAACTCGATCGGATTCGCGCCGCGCTCAATGGCAATCGAGGGTGGCTGTAGATCAACGCCCATAGTTTCGAGGACCAAGTGCACTCGCGGCCAGAGCCGTGCGTGCGCCGACCCGATACCGGAGGGCGACGGCACCGTCTCGGTGATTGCGACAACCCATTCCGCTTCGGTGTTCTTCACGACCACGTCGTAGTCACTCATGCTCGGTTCCTCCAGTTGGGACAGACGGGCTTCGACCCGGGCGAGACGCTCGGCTTCTGCCGCGAGCCGGTCATGTGCCTCTGCACGGCGCAGGACCAGGATCCCGCGGAGAGCCTCCACGCTGACCGGCTCGTCGAGGATGAGCGCCACCTCGACGAGGCGTACTCCCAAGTCCCGCAGGGCAACAATGCGGTGAAGTCGTCGGAGTTGATCGGGTTCGTACCAGCGATACCCGCTGTTCGGGTCAGTCCACGCCGGTCGAAGCAGTCCTATCTGGTCGTAGTAGCGCAGTGTGCGCACTGATACCCCGCCGAGCCGTGCGACGGTGCTGATTCCGAACATACGAGCATCAAACCAGGTGACGCGACGGCAGAGTCAAGCCCATCGGGGCAAACGCTGCATCTTTGGATCACGGCCCGAGGGTCAGCTGCCCCAGAATGCCCTGGTGCTACAGCGCACCTCAGCCCGAGCACACGAAGAACATCGACGCGCGTTGATCACCCCATACCGTTGAATGGGCGACGGGCCACTGGGCCGGTTGTCAGGCGAAGCCTTTCGGGCGGCGGTTGGCCCACGGCGCTGCCTTTTCGAGTTGCGCGGCGAGTGAGAACAGCAGCGGCTCACCACCCCAGCGCGCCGCGAAATGCACACCCATGGGCAGGTCGTCGGCGCTCGAGTGCAGCGGCACCGACATCGCAGGCTGGCCGGTGATGTTCATTACACCGAGGAAGTTGGACACCCTGCCCGCCTCGCGTCCGAACGCGGCGAGGTCTTCGGCGTTCATGTCCAACAGACCGATCGGCGGTGGTGGTCTACCGACCGTCGGCGTCATCAACACATCGATCTCCTCGAACGCGGCCGCCACCTCGTGGCCGATGCGGTGCATGGTGCGCACCGCGTCGACGTAGTCGAGCGCGCCGCGCGACGACGCACGAGCGAGCTGCACCCACGTGACGTGCTCGATGTCATCGAGCGTTGGTTCACGACCGAGCACGCGGGCACGCTCTTTTATCGTGGCCGCGACATGCGTGCCCGACAATGTGGCGAAAACTGACCCCGTTGCGGGCCAGTCGATCGGCAAGACGAACTCCTCGACATCGTGGCCGAGCTCGACGAGCAATCGTGCCGCGTAGCCGACCGCGGCGCGTGCATCCATGTCGACTTCGACGCCGGGGCGACCGGCGGTCATCATGCCGATGCGCAGCCGTCCGGGCGATCGTTGCGTCGCCTCGAGGCACGTTCCCTCGTAATGGGGCGCCGAATATGGTTCGCCGATGCTCGAGCCCGCCGTCGCATCGAGCATCGCTGCCGAATCGCGCACGCTGCGCGACACGACGTGGCCGTGGGACAGCCCGTTCCACCCTTCGCCGAGTGGAGGGCCGACCGGCGTCCGTCCCCGGTTGGGTTTCAAACCGAACAAGCCACAACTCGATGCCGGGATGCGAATGGATCCACCGCCATCGGTGGCGTGCGCAACAGGGATGATGCCGGCGGCGACTGCGGCCGCGGCTCCGCCACTGGATCCGCCGGCCGAGTGGTCGAGGTTCCACGGGTTGCGCGTGGGGCCGAACAGGAGTGGCTCGGTCGACGCATTGAGCCCGAACTCGGGCGTGTTGGTCTTGCCGAAGATGACAAGCCCGGCGCGTTCGTAGCGCAGCACGAGTTCGCTCGATCGCGATGGTCGATGGTCGGCGAAGAAGCGGCTGCCCGAAGTGGTGATCTCGCCGGCGACATCGACACCGAGATCTTTGAGGAGGAACGGCACACCGGTGAACGGCCCGTCGGGTAGCCCGGCTGCGATCGCCGCACGCGCCCGCGCTTCGAACAACGAGACCACCGCGTTGACCTGAGGATTGCGCGTCGCGACGCGATCGAGCGCTTCGTCGAGCAACTCCGATGCACTCACTTGTCGTGTGCGCACCAACTCGGCCAAACCGAGCGCGTCGCGACCGCTGTAGTCACTACCGGAGATCGTCATCGCAGCATTCCCCCGTCGACGAACACGGATCGGCTGGTCATGAAGCCCGAGGCGTCGCTGGCGAGATAGATCGCAGCGCCGACAAGGTCTTCGGGTTCACCGATGCGCCCGAATACATTCTGCTTGCTCATGTCCTCGATGAAAGCCGCACGTTTGGCCGTGTCGACCGGCAAGATCATGTCGGTGGCGATCGTGCCGGGCACGAGCACATTCACCCGTACGCCGCGAGCGGCCCACTCGCGACCCATCGTGTTGCTCCAGTTGGCCATGGCCGCCTTGACCGCGCAGTACGCACCGATGCCCTCCATCGGTTGCGATGCCCCGAGTGCGCCGATGTTGACGATCGAGCCCCCGCCATCGGCCTCGAGATGGGGCAATGCCGCGATCGACAGGAACAACGGTCCCTTCAGATTGACCGTGATGAGCTGATCGAGCTCCGCCGGGCTTACCCGCACGGTGAAGTGCGGCTTGAGCACACCCGCGTTGTTGACGAGTACGTCGAGCCGGCCGAAGCGGGCGATCGTCGCGTCGAGCAATGCCTGATGCGCCGTGAGATCGCCGACATCGCACGCCACCGCGAGCGCTTCACCGCCACGCTGCTCTATTTCGGCGACGACGGCCGCGCAGTCGTCGAATGTGCGACTCGACACGACGACGGCCGCACCGGCATCGGCAAACCCGAGTGCCATCGCGCGACCGATGCCCTTGCTACCGCCGGTGATGATCGCGACCTTGCCGCGAAGACTGAATCGGTCCATTGGCCGAAGCTACCCCTCTTACGGGTTGGCGTTCTTCCCTCGACCGGCCTACGAAGCGTCATGGACGATTTCGGTACACGCACGGGCGCGGCGGTGGTCACCGGCGGCAGCGGCGGCATCGGCGCGGCCATCTGTCGCCTCCTCGCCGAGCGGGGCAGCGATGTGGCGCTCACCTACCACCGCAACACCGACGCAGCGGCGGCGGTGGTCGCCGACATCGAGCATCGCGGCCGTCGCGGGCGGGCCTGGCCGCTCGACATGGTCGACGAGACGGCGAGCCGCACGTTCTTGGCCGAGGTGGTCGCCGAGTTCGGCGGCATCCACACGCTGGTCCACGCGGCAGGTCCGCACGTTCCGCAGATCCACCTCAGCCGGGTCGAGCCGGCCCGCTTTCGCGAACAGCTCGAGGCCGAGGTGGTCGCGTTCTTCAACATCGTCCAGCCGGCGCTGCCTCATTTGCGAACGACGCAGGGCAGTCTCATCGCGGTGACGACCGCGGCGACGCGCCGCTATCCCGTGCGCGACGGGCTGTCGGCCGGGCCCAAGGGCGCGATCGAAGCGTTGGTGCGCGCGTTCGCCGCCGAGGAGGGACGTTTCGGCATCCGCGCCAACTGTGTGGGCCCCGGCATGTTGACCGACGGCATGGCGCAGCGGTTGATGGCGTCGGGCGATCTCGACGACGAGGCCCTTGCGGTGACGCGGCGCAATATCGCGCTGCGCAAGTTCGGCGACGCGGCCGATATCGCCGAGGCCGTGTGCTTCCTTGCGAGCGACCGCGCCGACTTCATCAGCGGACAGATGCTCGACGTCGACGGCGGCTACGGGATCTGATGGCGACAACCACCACTTTCGGAGGCCAGTGATGCAACTCGGCGACGTCGCCCATCCGGAACGCAATCGATACGGCAAACCGCTCGACGGTGTGCGCGTATTGGCGCTCGAACAACAACAAGCGTTGCCATACGCCACACAACTGTTGGCTCGGCTCGGCGCCGACGTGGTCAAGATCGAGCTGCCGGGCGAAGGTGAGTCGGGCCGCTCCGGGCTGCCGGCGATGCAAGACCCGTGGGGTCGAGCAGTTGGTTGCACCTACCTGCGCAACAACCTCGGCAAGCGCAGTGTGTGCATCGACCTCAAGAGCGACGAGGGGCGCGAGTTGATCTTGCGGCTCGCGCCGCGCTTCGACGTCGTCGCCGAGAATTTCCGCGGCGGCACGATGCAACGGCTGCGCCTCGGTTACGACGACATTGTGGCGGTGCACCCGAAGGTCATTTATGTGTCGGTATCGGGCTTTGGTAACACCACGCCGACGCCGTATGACGGATGGTCGGCGTACGCGCCAATCGCCGAGGCCATGGCCAGTCTCTACGAATTCAAGCGGGCGCCCGGCGTCGCGCCGGTGCCCTCCCCGATGGGCGCGATCGGCGACACCGGCACCGCGATGTTCGCGGCGTTCGGCATCCTCGCCGCGCTGCGCCATCGTGATCTGATGGGCGAAGGCCAATACGTCGACGTCGCGCTCTACGACTCGATGGTCGCGATGGCCGATGCCGGCATCAACTACTGGTCGATGGGCATCGAGAATGCGTTGGTGGTGCCCACGATCAACCACGCCTTCATGGCGTCAGATGGCTACTTCGTGATGATGTGCGGGAGACCCGCGCACTTCCGTGCACTCGCGACCACAATTGGCCATCCCGAATGGATCGGCGACGCATCCCTCGTCGGACCGGCCGAATGGTTGGCGCGACTCGACGACGTCATCCGTCCGGCGATCGAGCATTGGGCGGCGACGCGCACCCGCCTCGAGGTGTGCCGCGAGCTCGGCGCGGTCGGTGTTGCAGTCGGCCCGGTGCACACTCCCGGCGACGTCATCGACGACGAACATGTGCAAGCACACAACATGATCGTCGAGATGCCGCGCTCCGACGGCGTCGCCGAACCCATTCTCACGCCGGGTAATCCGGTGAAGATGTCGAAGGTTGCCGAGGGCCCCGAGACCCGCGTGCCCTGGCTCGGCGAGCACACCGACGATGTGCTCGCGGCCGAGCTCGCACTCGACACCGACGAGCTCGCCCGCCTCCGCGCCGCCAACGTGATCGCCTGACCCACGCGCCACTCCCTCCCCGCTCGCCGTTCACACCACAACGCCCGTACTCGCTGTCAAACGTCGCGCATATTGCGACGTTCGACAGCCAGAACGGGTAAAACGGCCGGATGGCTGCAACTGCACAAGTGATCGACGCGGACGGACACGTAGAGCCGGCATTGGTGCTCGACTGGGCGCGCGCGATCGGCGGCGACGACGGCGCCACGGTCGCGGCGTCAGCGAAGCGTTGGTTCGACCTGGTCGGGCACGGCTCGTCGACACAAGCCGGTGCGTGGGACCCGCGCGCGCGACTGGCGGACATGACCACCGACGGGATCGACCTCGCGGTTCTGTTCGGCTCGAGCCGCGGACCGAGCTCGGTGAGCGCCGGTGATCGGCGGCTCGAACCCGCGATCGCCCGTGCGTTCAACGATTGGCTCGCCGAGTACTGCAGCGAAGATTCCAACCGGCTCAAACCGGCGGCATGGGTCGTGTTGCACGACATCGACGCGGCGTGCGCCGAGGCCCGGCGCGCGGTCGAAACCCGCAGTGCGGTGGGCGTCGTGTTCAACCCGTGCACCGATCACTACTCGCTCGACGATCCGCGATTCTTCGAGCTCTACGCGCTGTTGCAAGATCTCGACGTGCCGCTGCTCGTGCACGGCACCGGCGCAGTCGGCGCCTTTCTCAGCGAGCGTTACCAAACACACTCCCGACGCCATGCGGTGGCGTTCCCGCTGTCGATCCAGATGGCCACGATGGACCTCGTGTGCGGTGGCGTCCTCGAGCGCTTCGATCGACTGCGCGTCGCGCTGCTCGAAGCCGGCGTGGGCTGGCTGCCCTGGTGGATGGATCGGCTCGACGAGCACTACGAGCTCGCGCCCTACGATGCGCCGTTCATCACCGACAAGCCATCGACGCTCGTCGCCCGCTACGCGGCCGAGAATCGCATCTTCTGGTCGTGCGAACCCGACGAGGCCTGCCTCGGCGCCGCGGTCGACTTCGTCGGCCCTGGCGCGATCGTCTTCGCGTCGGACTATCCCCACATCGATTGCACGTTCCCGGGCGCCGTCGACCTGATCCGCAAACGCGACGACGTCGACGACGATGCGAAGGCGCGCCTGCTGAGGGTCAACGCGATCGAGCTCTACGGCCAACGGCTGCTGGCATGAGCACGGAGATCGTCGACTTCGATCCGTACTCGTCGGGCGCGTCGGTACCAAACGAACTCTTCGCCGATATGCGGGCGCGTTGCCCAGTGGCGCGCATCCCGATGGGTTGGTACCTGGCGCGGCTCGACGACGTGGTCACCGCGAGCAAACTCGTCGACACGTTCGTGGCCAGCTTTCGCGCGCCGGGCGTCGTCGTGCCGGAGGAAGAGAAGTTCGTCAGCGAGATCGCCGGCGCGCGGCACGGCCGGATCCGGCGTGTCATCAACGGCGCAGTGGCCCATCACCGGTCGGCTCGACTCGAGCCATTCGTACGCGAGCTGTGCGAGGAGTACATCGAACCGATCGTGTCTCGTGGATACGGGGAACTCGTCGCTGAGCTCACTGCGCCGATACCGATCAACGTCATCGCGCAATTCACCGGCGTACCACGCCACCATTGGGCACAGTTCCGTCAATGGAGCGACGAGATCGTGTCAGGCACTTATCCCGCGCTGCATCGCAATGAGCGCGGCGAGGGACTCGCGGGCGCTCATCCCGAGTTTGCCGCCTATCTCGACGCACTCATCTCGTCCCGCGCCGCCAGCAACGACCCGCCCGACGATCTCGTGACGCGGCTGATGGACGCCGACATCGACGGTCGCCGATTGAGCGCGGTCGAGGTCCGTTCGCAGATCGCGTTCATCATCCTCGCCGGTAATGAGACGACACGGCAGCTCTTGGGCAACCTGCTCGCTCGTGTCGCCACCGATCGTGCGCTCTTCGAGCAGCTACGCGCCGACCGGTCGTTGGTCGAGCGAGCGGTCGAAGAGTCGCTGCGCATCGATCCGCCGTTTCCGATGTTGATGCGCAACGTCGAGCAAGAAGCGACCGTGTTCGGGCCGCGCATGTGCCCCGGTGAGAAAGTGGTGTTCGGGTTGGCATCGGCCAATCGCGACGAAGCCGCCTATGACGAGCCCGACCGGTTCGACCTGCGCCGCGCGAATTGGCGCGAACACGTTGCCTTCGGTGCCGGCCCCCACGTGTGCCCCGGTGCGAGCTTGGCTCGCCTCGAGGGTCAGGTCCTGCTCGACACCTTTCTCGATCGTGTCGCCGAAGTGTCGCCCGATCCCGGATGGACGCAACGAAAGACGCCGGTCTTCTTCGCGAACGGGCCGATCGATCTGCCGGTACGGGTCGTCGCGGCGCGCTGAATGCGCGCCGAAATGAACGACGCGCCGGATGAGCGACCCTCAGCCGATGGCGATGGGATTGACCGGGCTGCCGGCCGCGCCGACCACCGGTAGGGGTGCCACGATGAACAGGCATTCGTAGCACTGGTCGTCGGCCATCTCTTTGAGCATCAGATGCTCGACGAGATGGATGCCCCGGTTGACGAGGAACTCGACGTGACCGGCGAGGAACCCATCCTGCGGGCGCCCCAAGACCTCGATGGCGCTGTTGTCACAACCGATCACCACGATGTCGTACTTGTCCATGAACGCCGCGGCTTCTTTGTCCAAGCCCGGCTGGGAGTAGTCGGCGCTCACGACATCCGCGGGGCCGCGGTCGTGATTGGCCATGAAGTTGTCGATCCACCCGGTGCGCACCAACACGATGTCACCCTTGCGGATCTCGGTGCCCTGCGCCTTCGCGCAGGCCTCGAGCTCAACGCTGGTGATGCCGTGCGCCTTGTCGATGCACCCATCGGCGCCGAGGAAGCGCACGAAGTCGAGCAGGATCGCACGCCCGACGATCCAGCGGATCTTTTCGATGCCGAGCTTGGTCGAACCAGCAGCCGCGCTGACGGCCTCGACCGGGATGTCGTTGTACATCCTGCGTTCGTTGAAGACATGGCTCAACGCATCGATGTGCGTCTCGTTGTGCGACGCGAGGATGAGCACGTCTTCGTTGGCGCCGAGGTGCTCGGGCGCGCCGTAGAGCGAGAACTGCCCGTGGTCGCTCTGGTGCGTGAGCGGCAGCCGTGTGGGCGCGCCGCGGTAGTCGAAGTACGGCACTCCGTTGCGCTGGATCGGCAGCGCCAAGCTGTAGACCTTGCCCGTCGTGGGTACTCCCATCGACGCCAGCACGACATCGGGCGTCAACAGGTTGAGCATGCCCCGCTCGTCGTCGGCACCGAAACGACCCCAGTTGTTGCTCATCCGACCTTCTCCTTTGCCCGGAAGTGGGGAATGACGTATTCGCCGAACTGACGGATCGTCTCCATCATCGCCTCTTGAGGGATCGTGCCCATCTGGATCATGCACATGATCTCGTCGGCGCCCGCCTTTTCGAGTTCTTCGACATAGCGGATCGCGTCGTCACGGTCGCCGTAGGCATGCTCGATGTTGTAGGTGTTCGACGAATTCGGGTTGAACGGGATGTTCATCTCGCTGATCTTGGCCTTGACCGCATCTTTGTCGTGCTGGATCAGAGCGAGCGAGTCTTCGTCCTCGGAGCCCGGGTTGGGCGGCGGCGTGTGCAAGTTCCAGTGCATGATCGCCTCGGCGAAGAACCGTTGGCCCCGAGCGCCGATCTTGAACGCCTTCTCGCGATCGTCGAGCACGATGGCCGGACACAGCGCAGAGAAGTGATCGTTGGCGTGATCGGAGACGAATCGTTCGTCGGTCCGCGTCGCGATGGTCTTGTCGTAGATCTCGCGCATCTCTCTGATCTCGTTGGCCCCGGCAAAGCCGAGCACGAGCGCGCCCACGCCGAGCTCGGCGGCCAAGCGCACCGTGTCCTTCTTGGTGCACGCCATGAAGAGCGGCGGATGCGGATCTTGCACCGGACGCGGCAGGATCGGGTGCGGCGCGATGTCGAGAAGGCCGTGCCACTCGAACTCTTCCTGACGCCAGCAGTTGGCGATGATGCGCAGCGACTCTTCCATCTGCGCGTAGGTGTCGTCGGGGTTGACACCGAACGCCGACATCTCTTGCAGCGTCGCCCCGCGACCCGAACCGACATCGAGTCGTCCGTTGGACAACACGTCGAGCATGGCGATGCGTTCGGCCGCCCGCAACGGATGATTGTATTGAAAAGGCATGCACACGACGCCGTGGCCGATGCGGATCGTCGAGGTACGCGCCGCGACCCACGTCAAGAAGATCTCGGGCGCCGACATGTGCGCGTACCACTTGAGGCAGTGGTGCTCGACCGCCCATATGCGGTCGAAGCCCATCTGTTCGGCGAACACGGCTTGATCGACGCAGTCACGAATGCACTGCTGCTCGTTCTCCCGTGTCGGGAAGGCCATCTGGGCTTCGAAGATCATCGAGAACTTCACAAGCATCCCCCTGTTGTCCGACCTCGGTTGTAGCAGGTCGGCCGACGCCGCGGGTAACCGACATGAGCAGTCAGAGCAGCGGGGACAGGCCGCGGTAACCTCTGCTCACGCACAGCCAAGGGGGCGTCAATGGCCGGAACCCAGACACTATTTTCCGCTGATTCGCATTTCAGCGTCTCACCGGCGCAGGTCAAGGCAAAGATGCCGGCGAGGTACCGAGACGCCTACGACGCTGCGGCCCGGGCGGTCGAGGTGCCCAAGGTGGCGGCCATGCACGCTCGCGGCGGCGCAGCATTGGACCTGTCGTCGTTCCAGCACGAGGCGGCCAAGCACCCTGGCTACGGCGATCCGGTCGAGCGACTGCGCGCCATGGATCTCGACAGCGTGCAACACGAACTGCTCTTCTCGGACCTCTCCGCGTTTCGCGTCTTTCACCGCGTGACCGACGGTTGGCGCGAAGCAGCACGCGCCTTCAACGACTGCGCCGCCGAGTTCGCGTCGGCTGATCCCAAGCGCCTGCTCGTCGCGTATCAACTCCCACTCATCGACATAGACCATGCAGTAAAAGAAGTGCACCGATTGGTCAGCGATCACCACGCGCGCGCTCTGCAACTCGCGCTCAAGCCCAGCGCGCTCGGACTACCCGACTACTTCCACGAGCGGTACGACCCATTGTGGTCCGCCGTCTGCGAGATCGGGCTGCCGATCTGCCTGCATCTCGGCCCCGACGACGAGATGTGGGACATCGCTCGACGCGATCCCACGCCGCAGATGGGCATCTATACGTCGCAAGCAGCAATGCGGCTCTCCGAACAGATGGGCTTCTTGTTGTTGACCGGCTTGCTCGAGCGGTTCCCCAAGCTGACGTTCATCTTTGTCGAGCCCGGCCTTGGTTGGGTGCCGCACTACATCGGCCGGCTCGACAACATGGCGTCCAAGGGTGCGTACAGCTTCCCGGGCATCACCGAGTTGCCCAGCTTCTACTTCCACCGCCAGATCTATCTCACATTCATGGACGACAAGCGCGGCGTCGGCATGCGCCACGAGATCGGTGTCGACAACATCATGTGGTCGACCGACTTCCCCCACCCCGCATGCACGTGGCCCAACTCGCGGGCGATCGTCGACAGCCTGATGGAGGGCGTCCCCGACGACGAGGCGTACCAGATGGTCTACGGCAACGCCGCGCGCGTCCTGGGCATGTAGGCGGCCGCCATGACCAGCGTGCTCGAAGGACTCACCGTCATCGACCTGTCCCAGGGTGTCGCCGGCCCGATCGCCACGATGTTGCTCGCCGACAACGGCGCGGCCGTCACGCGCATCGAGTCGCCCGACCCTGATCCGTTCGCGGCGTGGCCCGGCTCTCGAGTGTGGGCACGGGGCAAGCGCAGTGCTGTGCTCGACCTCGAGCAGACCGACGATCGCGAGCGACTGCTGGCCCTCGCGAGCCAAGCTGACGTCGTCGTCGAGAGCTTTCGCCCTGGCGTCACGACGCGCCTTGGCATCGACTACGCCGCGCTCGCGGCGCGCAACCCTCGGCTGATCTATTGCTCGATCACCGGTTACGGCCGCGGCAACCGCCATTCGCAGCGGCCCGCCTACGACGCACTGGTCGCCGCTCGCCTCGGGCTGCAACGTGAGCAACGCAGTTGGCCCGGCGGCCCCATCGACCACATCCACGGCCTCGAGCCACCGGTGCCCGATCTCGAGTTGCCCCCGGGATGCGCGCCCGGATCACCTCGCTCCGGGCCTATCTTCAGCTACTCGACGTGGCCGTCGCTGGCGACTGCGTACTTGGCAACCACCGGTATCAACGCGGCGCTGTTGGCGCGCGAAACGACGGGGCGCGGTCAGCTCGTCGAGACGTCGTTGCTGCAAGGCGCGATGGCGTTGACGATGGGCAAGTGGATGCGCGTCGACAATCCTTATGCCACCGGATTTCGCATGTGGATCACCGACGGTCGTGCTCCGAAGGGTCATTTCGAATGCGCCGATGGTCGGTGGGTGCACCAGTGGGTTCCGAATCCGATGTTCGTGCTGTCGAGCGCCGACGGCGACAGGCTGGAGTCGCGGCGCGGCATCTCCAACGTGCGCAACGATCCCGATCGAGTCGGCAACGACCCCGAGAACGTGCTCGTGCTCGCGCACTATCACCCCGAGATGGCCGCGGCGATGAAGCGCTTCCCCAGCACCGACTGGGTGCGCGTTGCCCGCGACTACGGCACGCCGTTGCAACAGATCCGCACTCCCGAAGAAGCCTTGTGTGATCAAGCGCTCATCGACGAAGGCGTCGTCGTCGAAGTCGACGATCCCGATCTCGGGCGGCTGCGTCACGTCGGCCTCGTCTACCGGTTGCACGAGACACCCGGGCGAGTGCAGGGTGCGGCGCCGCGCAAAGGCCAACACAGCGCCGTGGTCAAGTCCCAAGCCGACGCCATCCGCAACGATGGCGCGGCCGTTGTGGTCGCCGCGCCGGGCGACGGTCAGCTCGCCGCACCGCTCGCCGGAGTCAAGGTCATCGACCTCGGGTTCGCGGTGGCCGGCCCGTTCGGCACACAGGTGCTGGCCGATCTCGGCGCGACGGTGATCAAAGTCAACGCGCTGCGTGATCCGTGGTGGCACTGCACGCACATCGCCATGGGCGCCAACCGTGGCAAGCGCAGCGTCGGCATCAACCTCAAGACCCCCGATGGCATGGCGGTGCTGCACCGGCTCGTCGCCGACGCCGACGTCGTGCATTCCAACATGCGCTACAAAGCGGCGCTGCGTCTCGGCGTCGACGAAGACTCGATGCGGGCCGTGAACCCGTCGATCATCTACTGCCACACGCGTGGTTTCGAAGACGGTCCCCGCAGTGACAGCCCGGCCAATGATCAGACCGGTAACGCGCTGTCGGGCACGCAGTACGAAGACGGCGGCATGTCCGATGGTGGCGTTCCGTTTTGGAGCCTCACGTCGATGGGCGACACCGGCAACGGGTTCCTCTCCGCCATCGGTGTCATCCAGGCCCTGTATCACCGCGCCCGCACCGGCGTGGGTCAGCGCGTCGACACTTCCATCATCAACGCGGGGATGCTGACGACCTCCTACGCCGCGCTCGACGGCGACGGCAACGGCCTGGCGCGGCCACGTCTCGACGGCATGCAGCGCGGCATCACCGCGCTCTATCGCCTCTACGAGACCGCCGACGGATGGCTCTGCCTCGCCGCGGTGACCGACGAGCATTGGCAGGCATTGATCGGCGCGCTCGGCCATGCAGGGCTGTCCTCCGACGCTCGATTCGCAACGGCGACATCACGCGCCGACAACGACCGCGCGCTCGGCGCGGTGCTCGACACTGTGTTCGCGGCGAAATCAGCCGGCGACTGGTTCGCGTTACTCGACGAACACGGCGTGCCGTGCGAGATATCCGACGAAGAGTTCGGTCGCCACTTCTTCGACGACGCAGAGATGCTCGCCGCCGGTCGTGTGGTCACCTACGACCATCCCGAGCTCGGCCGCTTCGAACACGCCGGGCTGCAGATCGACTTCTCCGACACGCCGGGTCGCGTGTGGGGCCCTCCTCCGCTCGTGGGCCAACACACGCGCGAGATCCTGCGAGAGTTCGGCTTCGCCGAAGCCGAGATCGACGACCTCTGCCGCGACAAGGCCGTCTTCGAAACGATGTCCGTCAACGACTGACCGGGGTTCGCGCTCGACAGGCGGAGCCGTCGCCCCTACAGACAGCTGGTCAAAGGTGCGAACGACTCTTTCGTGCTCCCTGCACCGCCCGCGATCATCATCCGGCACCGGCTGCGAGACGTGGCCGTCGATTCTGGTGAGGCGGAAATGGGAGAAAAGGGCAACGTTGTCGATCCGAACTTCGCGGTGGTGGCGACGGGACCTTCCGTCATCGAGCGCACGAGCAGTGTGGTCACCTCCACTGTTGTGCAAGGCGCCGAAACGCTTCGCAGCAAGGTGATCGGCGCCGGGGTCGACGCCGCGGTAGGCGAGGCTCGTGATCGCCTGAAGGAAGCTCGGGCGTCCGCCGAAGATGCCCCACACGACATGGTCGATCCTGAGCTGCCTCCGTCCGCAACGCCGTCGTCGCCCTCCTGAGATAGAGGACTGTCAATGCGCGCCTCGCGCGGCACCACTCTGATGCTCGACGCCGCCGCGCCGGCCGAATCGCCGTTGCTCGGCCTCGAGAACGAGTTCCGTGTCCTTCACGGCACCGAGCAAATCGATTTCCGCAGCATCGTTGGGGGCTTGGCGGTCGACGGTCGTCGCATCGATGCGAGCGATCGTCAGGCGTACCGCTGCTCGTGGGGCGGGATCATCACCGCAGACGGACGCGAGGCTGAGATCGCTGTCGCGCCGGTCGAGTGCGAACCTGGCTTCGTCAGAAATCTTCACGGACGGGTGACACTGGCCCACAAGTCGCTGCGCGACGCGCTGCCTGTACACCTGTCGCTGCACGGTTACTCGACGCATATCTCCGTCGCCACCCCCACCCGCCTGACCTCGCGGGTGGCGTCGATCTACGCCCAACGCTTCGCGGCGCCGATGATGTTGTTGCTCGACGGTCGCGATTCGCCGGGTCTGCTCGTGCGCACGCGACCGGGACGCATCGAATTGTGCGGCGAGTACGCGACGGATGCTGCGTTGCGCGGTGCCACGGCCTTCGCCGCCGGAAGTGTGCTGGCGTCGATCCGAGCCGTGAACGACCGCCGGTACCGCCGGCAACTGCCGCCGATCATCGACGTCGCCCTCGCTCCCGCGGCGCAGCGCACCGGATGGTACGTCGACCGCTGCGGGTTCGGAATCGACCTCTACGCCGCCGGACGCCTCGCAAGCCTGCGCGGCCGGCGAGGCATCACCACTGCGCAGCACCAACTCGAAGAGGGCTGGGCGGTCGCCCGAGATGCGCTCACCGGCGCCGGGCTAGCCGACGACGACGACCTCGCCGCAACCGATCGCATGGTCGCGGGACTCTCGCCGTTGCCGACCGAGTCGGCGCCGCTCGAGCAGGCGTTCTCTATCGAACAAGTCAGTGATGGATCTGCGTTCGGTGATGCGATCGCCGACCGAGCCCGGCCGTGTGGTCGCATCAGCGCCGCAGTCATGTCGTGGGACGTGGTGATTTTCGCGGCCGTCGGCGTACGCACCGCGTTCGTTGCGGTGCCCCGCCGTGAACTCGCCGTCTTCCTCGCCGACCTCGACACCGGCCGCCTCGACGATGCCATCGGCCGCTACCTCGCCTCCCCGCCCAACGCTTCTCGACTCAACTCGGCCGCCGATGTCGAGCGGGCCTCGCTCTATGACCATGTCTCCGCGGACGACCTGGCACCGAACGAACCACGGCCCGGTGCACCCCTCGGCCGCATCCAGTCGATGATCGATCGGTCGCACGCCGGAAACGGTGGTCGCAGTTCGCGCGACGACAAGGATCGCCGCGATGACCGTTCGCAACCCGAGTCGAACTCTTCGCCCCCCGAGCCCTCCTCTCGCACACATGGACCCAGGCCCACGCGCAAATTGAGTCGCGGGGTGGTGGGCGCCGCGGTCACTTTTGCGGTGGTCGTGCTCGCCGCGAGCGTCGCGATGGCGACCCGCGGTAGTCAAGGTCCCCCATCCGCGGCCTCTGGCCCGACGACGACCGTCGCCGGCGGACCGGGCCCCTCCACGATCTCGCGAACCGGTTCGGTGACACCATCGACAACAACGCCGCAAGCACGGCCCGTTCGGTTCCGGGCCAAGGAAACCGGGTTCGCGGCCGACTACGGGTGGTCAACCGGAACCTGCGACAACGGCGCCACCCCCGGCAGGGTCGTTGTATGGAAGTCGCCCAACCGGCGCGTCACTTCGTCGCCCTACGCCGATCCGCCGCCCGCTGGAGTCACGGCGTTCGAGATGACCTGGGTCGGCGCCGACCGTTACGAGGTCCTGTTTCCTGCGCCGGTCGATATCGGCAACACCGGTCTCGAGGTGGTCGCTGACTGCACAAGCGCGACAAGTCGCAAATCGGGCAAGTCGTTGCTCGATTACAGCATGGGTAACGACATCGAAAACGCGCCGATCGGCGACCAGCCGTTCGTCATCCTCAAAAGCGTGACGGATCCGCGGCTCGATCAGTGCGTGAGCCCCGGCCACCCCGTGGAGGTCAAGACCCAATGGGGCATCGTCACCGGCGACCACGACATCGATCCGTCCACCATATTCGCGGAGGAGATCATGCAACTCGGCGCCGACGGCGCGTACCGGGTGAGCATCGAAACGCGTCGGTACTTCGACGAGTTGATGGCCGTCGGTCATTACGAGACCACCCATTACCGTTGCGATTGGGGCAATGGCTGAATCGTTCGCCCAATGGCTGCGAGCAAATCAGACGAACTTGGTGCGCAGCTCGTGCTTGAGGACTTTGCCAGTGGCGTTGCGGGGCAATGACTGCACGATCTCGAGCTGCTCGGGGATCTTCTGGCGCATCACCCCGGCATCGACGCAATAGCGCGTCAGCTCGGCCAAGGTGAGGCTGCGGCCCTCGACCATCGTGACGACCGCACAGACGCGCTCGCCGCTGTCACGGTCGGGCAAGCCGATCACCGCGGCATCCGCAATGTCGGGATGCGCATAGAGCAGATCTTCGACTTCCTTGGCGCTGATGTTCTCGCCCTTGCGGATGATGATGTCCTTCAGTCGCCCGGTCACGACGACATACCCGTCGCGCGTCAGATGACCGACGTCGCCCGTACAGAACCACCCGTCGGCGTCGAACGCCGTCTCGTTGAGCACGGGGTCGAGGTAGCCCTTGAAGACACGCTCGCCGCGAATGCGCAGCTCGCCATCGACCTCGGCCGGCGCGTCACTGCCGTCGGCCAACACGACGCGCACCTCTACCGAAGGGATCGGCTTACCGGATGTCTCCGCGATGTGCTCGTCGGTGTCTCTCGGATCGTTGATGGCGGTGATGCAGCTCTCGGTCATGCCCCAGCCGTTGGCACAACCCAGGCCGCCCATCTCGCGCTTGACCTCGTAGTGCAGTTCGGGCGGCATCGGCGCGCCCCCGCCCGTCATGAAACGCAGCTTGGGCAGGATCGGCGTGCCCGGTTGCTTGCGCTGTTCGTCGAGGAAGATCTTGAAGAAGATCGGGCCGCCGCCGACCATCGTGCAACCATGCCGGCGGAAGAGCTCGACCGACACCGGCGGGTCGAAGAATTCGGTGATCACCAAACTGAACCCGGCACTGAGCACCGCGCAGAGATTGCCCAACCCGCCGACGTGGGTGAACGGAAACGCCACGCCGTAGCGATCGTCGGGCCGCGGGCCTTGGGCGTCGTTGAACGCGACGCCCGAAGCGATCGACGTGTGGTCGGTGTGTTGCGCGCCCTTGGGATCAGATGTGGTGCCCGAGGTGTAGTACACCCAGCGAACGACATCGGCATCTGCGGATGGAGGTGGCGGCGGCAACACCGCCGGATCGCCTTCGGGCAACACATGATCGAGCACGACGATGTCGAATTGCCCGATGCGTTCGCGCACGCGCTCGGCCAGCGCGACGTAGTCGAACCCGCGCCACGTACCGGGCACATAAAACGTCGTGGCCCCGGCCTGGCGCAAGCAGAACGTGAGCTCGCGTTCTCGGTAGATCGGCAGCAACGGCACCTGGCGCACGCCGAGTCGCGACAAGGCGGCCATCAACACCAACGTCTCGATCCACGTCGGGATCTGCCATGACACCGTGTCGCCGCCCCGAATGCCCTGCGCATGGAAACCAGCGGCGGCGCGTTCGCACGCGTCGCGAAACTCGGCGAACGTCATCGAGCGGTCACGCTCGTCGATGAGCATTATCGCGTCGGGCGTCGCTGCCGCCCGCGCTTCGACCAGGCCCCACAACGTCGGCGCGGTTACTGAAGAGTCCATCATCGCTGTCTTCCCGAGGCCGCTCGGGCCTCTACGTGCCATAGTCGCGCACCGCTGTCCGTGGAAGGGGCACGATGGACGAACACTTCGCCGAGCAGTTTCCGCTGTCGCCGGCCGACGACTACATGATCCACCAGACGCCTGATCCGATCCGCGTCATGTGGTCGAGCGACCCCCGTGCCTACGACCGCTACTGGACGGTCTTTCACGACGACGCGGGCGAACTCATCGTCGCGACGGGCGGCAGCTTCTATCCCAACCTCGATCTTGCCGAGGCATACGCCATCGTCAACTATCGCGGGGACCACCGATCCGTGCGCGCCTTTCGGCGTCTCGGTGCCGATCGCATGGACCTCTGGTGTGGACCGATCCGTCCCAACATCGTGCGGGGAATGCGACTCTGGCACTACCTGCTCGCGGACAACGATTGGGGCATCACCTACGACATCCATTTCCATGACACGACCCGGCAGGTCTACCGCGAGCCTGCAGGCTCGTACAACGCCGCGTGGCCACCGGGTCGCCGTCCCGACGTGACCACCGGGTTCGAAGGGTTCGGTGAAGTCGAAGGCTGGGTGCGAGTCGACGGCACCCGCATCGACTTGAGCCGCGACTCATGTCGCGGCACGCGCGATCGCCATTGGGGCATCGGGCGCAGCGTTGGCGGCCCGGCCAACGAAGTGCCGCGCCCGAGCGGAGAGCTCGGAGCACCGAAGTCGTTCGGCTTCTCCGGCAACAACTTCGTGGCGTTCGCCGATTTCGCAATCTGGGGCGATCGGATCTTCTACTACTTCGGCGATCCGCGCCCGGGCATGGGGCGCGTGGCAAAGACCGAACGCCGACTGCGCTTCGAGCCCGATACCCACATCTTCGTCGAGGGCGTGCTCGACTACACGCTGACCTCGGGTCAGACGCATCGCGTCCACTACGAGCGCATCGGTAACCAGACCGCCTACATGCGTTGCGGCATGTACGGCGGCACGGCCGACAAGGGGATTCATCAAGGCACGTATGTCGGCGACGACGTCGTCGAAGGCGATCGCCGCGACGTCAGTGATCCGGCATCGCGGGCCTATCTCGCCGGCCTCGACGAGCATCAGTGTCGCGTGACGTGCGCCGGCCAGACGGTCGTCGGCATCTATCAGCCGATGGACCCCGACGCATACCACGCGTGCATCGAAGGTCGTGAGGGCTGGTCGTTCCTGTGAGCGTCGCCGAGACACGGTCGCTGCGGGACGACCTCGAGTCGTTCGTGGCCGCGCAGATGCCGGGTGCACACGATGTCGAGGTCGTCGACCTCGTACCGATCAGTTCGGTCGGCAACGCTCGGCAGGCCTGGGGCTTCGCCGTGCAATGGCGTGATGGCGACAAGGTCGAGCGAGTGTCGTGCGTGATGCTCGTGAAGGCCGAAGCCGGTCAACTCGAGACCCAGGTCGCTCCCGAGTTCGGCACCGTGCGCGCGCTTTGGGGCACCGGCGTGCCCGTTGCCCGAGCGCTGTGGATGGACCCGACCGACGGCGCGCTGGGCAACCCGTTCTTCATCACCGAACGCGTCGCGGGCACGGCCGACATGAGCCTGCTGCGCCGGGCGGCCGACGATCCCGAGGCCCGCACGATCGCGCTCGATCTCGCGGACGCCGCGGCGCGTTTGCATCGAGTCGATTGGCGCGCCATGGGCGTCGGCGACATCTTGCCCGCAGTTACGACCGACAAGGCTGTGCTCGCACAGGTCGCCTATTGGGAAGAGATCTTCGAACGCCAACGGCTCGAGCCGCTCCCTGTCCTGGTGTTCGCGTTCGATTGGCTGCGCGACCATCCTCCGGCAACCGATCGAGTTTCGATCGTGCACGGCGACTTGCGCTTCGGCAACCTGCTCTACGACGACGGCCACATCACCGCGCTGCTCGATTGGGAGATGGTGCATCTTGGCGATCCGGTCGAAGATCTCGCGTGGGCCTACCGGTCGCTATGGAGTCTCGAAAAGTTCCTACCCGTCGACGACTTCTTGTCGCGCTATTGCGAGCTCACCGGCTTCACGGTGACGGCCGACCACTTCCTCTATTGGCGCCTGTTCAACGAAGTCAAGCACTCGATCATCTCGCTCACCGCGTCGCGGTCTTTCGACGACGGGCGTACGCGCAACATCCGTCATGCTGACCGCGCGACGACGGTCACCACATATCTCTCACGATTCATGGAGTGGTTGCCATGATCAATCCGACGATCAGCCAGCTATTGGGAGGCGTCGCGGCGAGTCTCGACGAGACGGTGCTTCCCGAGCTCGCACCCGGCTTCCCTCGCAATCAACTCGTCGCCGCCATCTCGCTCATACGACGGGCCGCCGCCGCCGACGAACGCATCGGCATCTACTTGTGGGAGGACAATCGCGACATCACCGAAGTGCTGCGCGAGGTCGCACCGCTCGTGGGCCTCGACCGTCCACCGCCCGATGTCGACGCCGGCTACCCAACGCTCGACGACCTGCGCCGGCGCAACCTCGCGCTGCAGCACCAGCTGATCGCGATCCACGACACCCTGCGCGAGGACCGAGGCAGCGCTCGCGCCCAAGCCGCGCTGCGGGCATTGTTCGAGAGGATGCTCGCCCGCGAGTCGCAAATCAACACCTCGACCTGGGTCTGAATCTCGGCGTCTGACCCCTGCTCGCGTCACGCGCCGATCTGGAACCGGCGCAGCGACCGTCGCTCGCCGGGCGGGAAGTCACGTCGGCCGTGTTGCAACGACAAGTTGTCCCACACGACGAGATCGCCGACCTCCCAACGATGCTCGTAGCGGACCGAGTCGTCATCGAGGTAGGACCACAACTCGTGCAAGAGGTCTTCGCTGTCTTCGCCGTCGAGCTCGACGACACTGTCGGTCATCAGTTCGTTCACGAACAGCAGTGGTCGATTGGTCACCGGATGCGCGAGCACCACGGCGTGCGTGGCAGTGGGCGCGTCTGGCGCTGCCGCGATGCGAAACCGCTGCGTGCCTCGATCGTTGCGGTAGTCGTAGACATGCCGTGCGTGGAGGTCAGCGATGCGCTGTTTGAGATCGTCGGGCAAACACTCGTACGCGAGTTGTGTGCTCGCAAAGACCGTCTCTCCCCCGCTCGACGGCACTTCCTCTGCGTAAAGCGAGAGGCCAGGAAGCAATGTTTCGTAGAAGCAGAAATCCTGATGCTTGAGTAGCGACCCTTCGCGGGCCACTCCGTCGTCGCGCGTGTTCGAGATGTACTTCTCCGAGCGATCCGACGACGCGGCATAGCCCGCGGTGCTGATCGGTCCGAACCATTCGACGAACCGCTTGTGTTCGTCGGCATCGAGGTCTTGCCCCCGCACCAAGACCAACGAACGGTCCAACCACGCGTCGCGCACCGCTTGTCGCACCTCGGCTGGTTGGTCTTCGTGCAGATCGATGCCGTCGAGTTGGACACCGAACGCGCCGGGCAGCGGGCGCAGCTGTACATCCATGGCGTGGCTCCCCTTTGCCGCGGGCAACGATGCGGCGGCCGTCGCCCGCAGGCAACCACGTCCGCGCCCGGCGAGCAAGTAACGCGAGTTGTGCGGCTCCGCCGCAACGGATCGGCGGCTTCGCCGCGGGAACGACGACTTGGCCGAGACAGCGTTGCGGCGCAGCCGCACCAGCACGACGGGCGAGCATGTGGTGATGCCGGCGCCGCAGCTTGCGTCAGGCCAACCGATGCCGCCGGAGTATCCGTACCTCGACTCGTTGCTGGCGCTGTCGTGGGCTGCGGCACACACCACCCGTTTGCTGCTCGGCACGGGCATCGTCGTGTTGCCGCATCACAATCCGGTCGTCTTCGCGAAACAAGCCGCTTCTACCTGGTGCGGCTCCGCCGCAACGGATGGGCGGCTTCGCCGCGGTGGCGAACCAGTCGATGAGCCACCGCGCGACGCGGTACCTCAAGGCGATTGGCGCCGAAGCCACCATCGACGCCAACCTCCACGCGATCCGATCGGCTCTGGTACGACGAGGCGCCGGAGCATCACGGTCGGTTCGTCGATTTCGCCGACATCGATGCTTACCCGCGGCCGGTGCAACGGCCCATCCCATCATCGTCGGCGGGCTACCTAGTGCGGCTCCGCCACAACGGAGGGGCGGCTTCGCCGCGGTAACGAACCAGTCGATGTGCTACCGCTCGACGCGTGGCCTCGAGGCACTACGCGACGCGGCCACTCGATTCGAACGACCGGCGGCGCTTGGCCGGCTCGAGATCACCGTGACGCCATACGGCCCGTTGACGAAAGAAACGGCCCGCGCCTATCGCGACCTCGGCGTCGACCGCATCGTGCCGTGGCACATCGACTGGAGCCGATTCCCCGGCGACGCCGTGCTGCCCCACGATTGGCGCGGTGTCGAGGCTGCGATCGACGCCGACCTCCGCGCCATATAGTGCGGCTGCGCCGCAACGCACTAGGTAGCGGGATAGGGACCGGTGCGCCAGTCGGGATCGACGCGGCGCCGCGAGATGACCCAACGATCGCCCGCTCGCACCATCGAATCGTGGTAGCGCACGCCCACGATGAGGTTCTCGGGATGCTCACCACCGGCTTGATCGGATTTCCAGTGGAACGCGACGCAATACGACTCGACGAAGCCGGTGTCACCGTCGACGTCGACCATCTGGTTGCCCATGTAGTGCATCGTCACCGGGAAGTACTCGACGCCGGGTATGAGCCCCGCGAGGTACTCGTCGATCGGCGCGCTCGCGCGCGACCCGTCCACGTAACAGTCCTCGGAGAAGCACGCTCGCACCAACGCCCAGTCGCGGCGATCGACTCCGCGCGAGTAGGCGCGGGGAACCTTTGCGATGTGCTCGCGATCCCACAGCTCCCGCACCATCGTCTCGATCTGCATCGATCCCCCTACTCCCCGCTCTGCCGGAGGCCGCTCGGGCCTTGGTCTCGCCGTGTGACGTCGGCGCAAAGCTAGCCTCGCCCGGCGATGCAGACGTCAGGCGCCGAATCGACAGAAGACGAAAGCGCCGTCTCGGCTCGGGCGCGTCGCCTCGTCATCGCAGGGCTGATGTTGGCACTGACGCTGCCGTCGCTCGACCTCCTCGTCGTGGCGACCGCGGGCAAAGCCATCGCCGACGACATCGGCAAGCTCAGCCAGTTGTCGTGGCTCTTCATTTCCTACCAGCTCACACTGGTCGCGTTCATGCCGCTGTTCGGCAAGCTCGGCGATATCTACGGCCGCAAGCGCACCATTCAGGCCTCGATCGTGATGTTCGTGGCGGCATCGATGTTCACCGGCCTTGCGACGAACTTCCCGATGCTCGTGCTCGGACGGGCGCTCCAGGGCATGGCCGGGGGCGGCATCTCGGGCCTGTCGCAGGCGGTGATCGCCGACATCGTGCCGCCGCGGCATCGAGGGCGATACGCGTGGATCACACCGACCGTCTTCACGATCGTCTCCATGCTCGGCCCGCTGATGGGCGGCCTCTTCGTCGATCACTTCAGCTGGCGCTGGATCTTCTTCGTCAACGTGCCACTTGGGATCGTGGCCTTTTTCTTCATCGCCGTTGCGTTCCAAGTGCCGACCAACCGCGTACGTCACCACGTCGACGTCGTCGGTGCACTGCTTCTCGTCGTGGCCGTATCCGCAATCGTGTTCGCCGCGTCGACGGCCGGCGATCAATTCGAATGGACATCGCCCATCATCATCGGGATGACCGTCGGCGGACTGGCGGTCGGGGCCATCTTCGTTCGCTACGAGA
Organism: Acidimicrobiales bacterium; assembly: GCA_039934635.1. GTDB lineage: Bacteria > Actinomycetota > Acidimicrobiia > Acidimicrobiales > WLNW01 > DATLFA01. The sequence goes on along the minus strand of JBDTLT010000001.1, from coordinate 12,097 downwards.
CGCGCCAGAGTGAGCCCGTCTTCCCGCTGACCCTGCTGCGCGATCCCCTTGTGCGCGCGTGCACGGCGACGACATTCTTCATCGGCTCGGCCAACTTCGGCCTCGCGATCTTCCTGCCCCTCTTCTTGCAGGTGGTGACGGGCACCAGCGCCACCCGGGCCGGCTTCGCCCTGTTCCCGACGTCGATCGGGATCATCATCTCCTCGGCCATCGTGGGCCGCCAGATCAGCAAGAACGGCCGGTACCGCTGGTATCCGGTGCTTGGCATGATCGTCTTCTCTGGCGCGATCTTCCAGATCTCGCTCTTGAATCGAAGCAGCCCCGAGTGGCACGCGTGGGCCGCGACGTTCGTGGCCGGCGTCGGCTCGGGCATCGCCAGCCCGGTGCTCATGGTCGCAGTGCAGAACTCGGTCCGCTACGATGACGTCGGCGTGGCGTCGTCGCTGACGATGTTCTGCCGCACGATGGGACAAGTGATCGGGCCGTCGTTCGCGACCACGCTTTGGGTCACGCGCTTCGACTCCAACGTGCGCCGACTGGTGCCGCCCGACACGTTGGCAGGCCTCGACGTCGAAGAGTTGCGAAACAACAGCAAGACCATCCGCGCGCTGGCCGAGCCGACGCACACACAAGTCGTCGAATCGCTGCGCCTCGGCATCAACGACGCGTTCCGTTTTGCCGCGGCGTTGTCCGCGGTCGGCATCATCACTGCGTTGTTCATGAAATCGCGCCCGTTAAGGGGCACGATCAAGGAGTGATCAGGCGTTCGCTCCGGCGCGAACCCCATAGAGGCGCAGTGCGTTGCCGGCAACGATCAGATTGCGCTCGTCTTCGGGGACGCCGGCGAACTGGCGCTCGATCGCCTCTCGCGAATGCGGCCAGTCAGAGCCGCCGTGCGGGAAGTCACTCGACCACAGCAGCCGGTCGAGACCGACTTCGTGACGGTTCTTGATGCCGTAGCTGTCGGTGATGAAGACGTAGGAGAAGTTGCGTTCGAGATACACGCTCGGTGGCGTCTCGTGACGGATCTTGCTGCGGTTGTGCCGGTCGTCCATCTGCTCTTTGAGGTACGGCACCCAGCCCGCATCGACTTCGACGAGCGCAACCTGCAGACTCGGATAGCGATCGAGCGCTCCGCTGCTCATGAGCTGGGCCACCCGGATCGGCGCGTCGAAGAAGCGCATATCGCCGCGCATCTTGCCGCGGGCCTTGTCACCTTGGGCCGCGGTGGAGAAGCCGACGTGGATCGACAAGGGCACATCGGCCTCGGCGACCGCGGCGAAGAATCGATCGTCGGCGTCATCGATCTCGAGCCCACCCTCGGGCCATTGGCCAATGAGTACACCGCGAATGCCGGGCAGCTCGAGCACGCGGTGCAGCTCGGCGATGGCGGTGTCGGCGCCGACGTTGGGGATGTAGGCAACGCCCCACAGACGGTCGGGCGCGTAGCCGGAGTACTCGGACATCCAATCGTTGTACGCGCGGAAGCACGCGACGTGGAACTCGGGGTCTTCGGTGTGCCACGCCAGCTGGTTTTGGATGCGTGGCGTGGGATAGAGGACCTCGGCGGACACGCCGTCCTGGTCTTGCTCCAACAGGCGCGCGCTCGGCACGTAGCCACCCTGGCGAACGTCTTCCCACTTGGACCACGGCGTGCGTTCGTCGATCGGCACTCCGGCATTCCAGTTGGAGCCGAAGTTGATGGGATCGAGTGCGCCTTCGAGCACCCAGGCATCGCCCTGCTCGAAGCGCTCCATACGCGGCGCCCGATCCTTGTACTTGGCCGGCACTCGGGAGCTCCACAGATCGGGGGGCTCGTTGATATGCGAATCGGCAGAGATGATCGTGAAATCACCCACGTTGGCCTCCAAGTGGTGCGTCGGCTGGCCCTCCCATGTTCTCACGGAAGGACCCCGGCATGACCATATCGTCGCGTGCGATGATGCCGCGGTGAGCATCCTCGGTAATCGCGTCATCCGTACAGAAGACCCCCACATTCTCACTGGTGGCGGGACCTACGTCGACAGCCTCCAACTCGTTGGCGCGCGCTATGTGACCTTTGTCCGCTCGACCGTGCCCCACGCGTTGATCCGCTCGATCGACACGAGCGCGGCCAAGTCCGCGCCCGGCGTCGAGGCGGTCTTCACCGCGGCCGAAGTCGACATCGGACCGTTCCCGCCGAACCCCTTCTTCCCGCAACTCGACAGTCGGTTCATGCGCTGGCCGCTCGCCAACGACCGCGTCCGTTTCGTGGGCGAACCGATCGTGGCGATCGTCGCGACCAATCGCTACCTCGGCGCGGACGCGGCCGAACTCGTGGAGATCGACTACGAGCCGCTGCCGGTCGTGATGGACATGGATGCGTCCGCCACCAACGAAGTCCTGCTCTTCCCCGAGCTCGGCACCAACATCGGCGCGCAGCTCGATCTCCCGACGGTCGACGGCCTCTTCGACGGGGCCGACGTCGTCGTCGAGCAGCGCATGATCAACCGGCGCATGGCCCCGGCGCCGATGGAAGGCAGGGTGGCCGCGGCCAAATGGGATGGCAAACGGCTGACCCTGCATGCGTCGACCCAAGGTGTCGCGGCGACCCGCGATGGCATCGTGGGCATCTTCGGCCTCGACAAAGACGCCGTGCGCGTGATCGCGGCCGACGTCGGCGGAGGCTTCGGTTCCAAAGGCGGCCTCTCGCCCGAAGAGATCATCGTGTTGTGGGCCGCGTTGCGCCTCGGCGGGACCATCCGCTGGGCCGAAACGCGCAGCGAGAACCTCCTGGCGATGAGCCATGGGCGCGGCCAAGTGCAGACCGTCAAGGTCGGCGCGACCAACGACGGTCACATCGTCGGCCTGCACATGGACATCGCACAAGAAGCCGGCGCCTATCCCGATGTCGGTGCGGGCCTGCCGGTGATGACGATGATGATGGCCTCGGGCGTCTACCGGTTCCCGCGCATCGCGTACACGTCTCGTTCCTATGTCACCAACACCACGCCGACGGGCGCATTCCGCGGTGCCGGCCGCCCCGAGGCGGCGTACGCGATCGAGCGCGCTCTCGATGTATTGGCGGCCAAGCTCGGGATGGATCCGGTCGAGCTGCGGCGCCGCAACTTCATCGCCAACGACGCGTTTCCGGTGACGACTTCGGTCGGCACGGTGTACGACTCGGGCGACTACGGCGGCGCACTCGATCGCGCACTCGCCGCCGCGGACTATGGCGCGTTGCGCGCCGAGCAACAGCGCCGCCGCGACGACAATGCCCGCGTGCAACTCGGTATCGGCGTCGCGTGTTACGTCGAGATCACCGGCGTGATGCCAGGGCTCGAACCCGCGCGCATCGTCATCAACGACGATGGCACGGTCACGGTCTACACGGGCAGCACGCCCCACGGACAGGGCCACGTCACGAGCTGGGCAATGGTGGCGAGCGAACGTCTCGGCATACCGATGGACCGCATCGAAGTGCTGTTCGGCGACACCGATCGCGATCCGGCAGGTTCGGTCACCGGCGGTTCACGCTCGGCGCAGGTATGCGGTGTGGTCGTGGGCCGCGCCTCCGACCTCGTTGCCGAGAAGGCCAAACACATTGCGGCGAACCTGCTCGAGGCCGCGGTCGACGACATCGTGCTCGACAAAGAGACCGGCCGCTTCCACGTTGCCGGTGCACCTGCCATCGCCAAGAGCTGGGTCGAGGTCGCCGCGGCGGCAACCGAGCCACTCGAGGCCGAGGACGCCTTCGAAGCCGTGTCGCCGACGTTCCCCTTCGGCGCCAACGTCGCGGTCGTCGAGGTCGATACCGAGACGGGTCGAGTCACGCTCGTTCGCTTCGTCGGTTGCGACGACGCGGGCATCTTGCTCAACCCGTTACTGGCCGAAGGGCAGCTGCACGGCGGCATGGGTGCCGGCGTCGCACAAGCGTTGATCGAAGAGATCCAATACGACGCCGACGGCAACCCGCTGACGACCAACTTCGCAGACTACGGCGCGATCAGCGCGGCCGAGTTGCCGTCCTTCGAACTCGTGCACATGGCGACGCCCACTCCCATCAACGAACTCGGAGCGAAGGGCATCGGCGAATCAGGCACCGTCGGCGCCACACCGGCGGTCATCAACGCGGTCGTCGACGCACTGTCGTTCTACGGCATCGAGCACGTGGACATGCCCGCTACACCTCAGCGAGTGTGGGACGCACTGCAGCGCGCTGGGCGATGATCGCTACGGCGCACAAGATCGCGGCGATTCCTCCGAGGTAGAACGGCACTCGAGGCGATGTCGCTTCGATCAACCACCCCATGAAGAGTGCGCCGATCGGTGTCGTTCCCTGCCACGCAACCTGATGAAGGCTCATCACGCGGCCCTGCATGCCGGGCTCGGTGGCGCGTTGCAGCACCGTGGCGTTCACCGTCGTGAATGCGGCAGAGGCGACGCCGACCGGGATGCTGAGCGCGAGGAACCACGCGAAGCCGGGCGACATCGCGAAGCCGAGCAGGCAAATGCCGAATGCCGCCGAGACGATCGCGAGCGTGCGCCGTGGGGACGGGGTGATGCCGGCGATGAACAGCCCACCGAACACCGAGCCGATCGCGCTGATGCTCTGCACCGCGCCGACCGAGCCCGCCTGGCGATGGAATTCGAACCTCACGATCGCCGGCATCGTCGTCTGGAAGTTGTAGGCGACGAGGCCGACGACGACCATCACGACCAACGGGCGCATGACATCGGGATGTGTCCGCACATAGCGCAGGCCCTCGCGCAGTTGACCCTTTGCTCGCTGGAGTTGCGGGCGCGGCACCAACTCGTCGGTGCGCAGCATGAACAGTGCTGCGATCACGAGCAGATACGAAGCCGCGTTCACGAAGAAGCACGGAGCAACGCCGAATCGCCCGATGATCAACCCGGCGATACCCGGCCCCAGCAGCCGGCCGGTCGTCTGGATGGTGGCGTTGATGCCGATCGCGCTGGCGAGACGGTCGCGGCCGACCAGTTGGAAGACGACCGCTTGCATCGTCGGGCGTTCGACCGCCATCACAAAACCGTACGCCAGCGCAAAGCCGTAGATCCACCAGATCGTCACACGGTCGGTCGCGACGACGATGCCCAAACCCAACGAGAGCAGTCCCGACAGCGCGGACGTGATGACGAGCAGTCGGCGATTCTCGATGCGATCGGCGAGCACGCCGGCGAGCGCACCGAAGATCAGCAACGGCGCGAACTGCAGCGCGACAGTGATACCCAACCGGTCGCTGCGATCGGTCAACTCCAGCACCAGCCACGCCTGCGCAAGCGTTTGCATCCACGTGCCGATGGTGGAGAGCAACTGTCCGGTGAAGTAGACGCGGAAGTTCCGTGAATCGAACGCCGCGAACCGTGCGCTCGCCGCCGCGCTCTCGCTTCGGTCGCTCACACTACGATGCTGCCATGGCTGTGCTGACCGACAAAGCAGTGATCGCGGGCGTCGGCGAAACCGACTACGTCCGCGGCACGACGAAGACCAATCATGAGCTCGCTTTCGAGGCAGCGCTGCTCGCGTGCGCCGACGCCGGCATCGAGCCCGAGTCCGTCGACGGCCTCGTCATCCCTGGTCGGGGCCCATTGAACGAAGACTTCGTCGCTGCGCTCGGCATCCGTGACCTCAAATACCACTCGCACGTCGCCATCGGTGGGGCATCGCCCGTCGCGGCGGTCGTGCAGGCCGCGGCAGTCGTCGCGGCCGGCTTGGCGTCGAAGGTGATCGTGGCGGCCGGGCTCACCTTCTATTCGGGCGGGCACCGTTTGAGCGCGCAAAAGTCCTACTCGGCCGATTCGGGTGGTGGCGCGGCGATGGCCGCCAACATGCCGGGCGGTCGTATGCGTGTCAATCTCGAATGGCCCGCGGGCATGTCGGTACCCATGCAGTGGTACAGCATGCACGCGAATCGATGGTTCTACGAGACCAACGCCGATCCCGAGGGCATGGAGATCGTCGCGCTGACGCAGCGCAAGCATGCCCAGCTCAATCCCAAAGCCTTCATGCGCGACCGCCCGCTGACCCACGACGACTACGCGAAGGCGCCGATGCTCGTCAAGCCGTTTCGCCTCTACGACATCTGTCTCGAGACCGATGGTGGCGCCGCCGTACTGGTGACAAGCGCCGCCAACGCCGACAAGCGCAGCATCCACATCGCGGGTGGCGCCGAGGGCCACGCCGATGTGCCCGACGATCTCGCCAGCCGGCCCGACATCTTGAACATGGGCATGACAAAGGCCGCGCCACGCGCCTTCGACATGGCCGGCGTCACACGCGACGAGATCGACTTCGCCGAAATCTACGACTGCTTCACCTTCATCGTGTTGCGCCAACTCGAAGAGCTCGGCTTCTGTGAGCGTGGTCAAGCGCCCGAGTTCGTCAAGGGCGGCCGCATCGGTCTCGGCGGCGCGCTCCCGGTCAACACGCATGGTGGCTTGTTGTCACAAGCCCACGTCGTCGCCATGAATCACGTCGTCGAAGCCGTACGCCAGCTGCGCGGCGAAGCCGGCCCGGCACAGGTGAACGACGCGCACATCGGCCTGGTGACCGGCTACGGCGACATGAGCGACGGTTCTGTCGTCATCCTCCACAACTGAAAGCGATCGATGACCGCCACGTTCCGACCACTGCCCCAAGTCAACGATCCGCTGTACGCGCCCTACTTCGCCGGGCTACAGCGCCGCGAGATCCTCGTGCAGCATTGCGCTGCCTGCGGTCACCGGCAGTGGCCGCCGCGCGAACGCTGCTTTGCCTGCCACAGCGATCAGCTGGGGTGGCAGCGCGCGCCGCAACAAGGCGTCGTCTACACGTACATGGTGTCGCACCGCGCATTCGATCCTTGGTTCAAGGATCGCCTGCCCTACGGGCTCGTCGTCGCCGATCTGGGTGACGGCATCCGCATCATGGCGCCCTACGCCGACACCGACGTCGACGACCTCGAATGCGGCATCAAAGTGCGCGCCTTCTTCGAACGCGTCTCCGACGACATCACCCTCCTGCAATGGGAGCGCGACGCCTGAGTCCACCCGTCCCCGGCCGAGGTCAGGCCGACGCGGCGACGATGCGACGAGCGAGCAGGTCGTCGATGGCCTCGGGTGAATAACCGAGCTCGGCCAGGATGGCGACGGTGTGTTGGCCGGCTTTGCAGGCCGGGCCGACTTCGTCGACGCCGTGCATCTCGATCGTCGCCGCCGGGCGCCACCGTCGCCCGCCGTTGAGATCGTCGACCTCGCGCGCCAACGCGTAACGACCGGCGTTGATCTCGGCCAACTGGAACTCACCAAAGCCGTTTCGATCGGCGCGCACACATCCCACGCCCGCCGCCATCGCGCTGGCCTCGACCTGATCGGCATGGAGCTCGGCGAAGATCGCCGCGAGTCGCGCCGCGAGCTCTGCGTCGTGGGCGCGTCGGCTCTCGACGGTCTTGTAGCGATCGTCGTCGCGCAACGTGTCGCCGGCGGAAGTGGCACACAAGCGCTCCCACTCGGGTTGCGTGGGACACGCGAGGAAGATCCATCCGTCTGACGTGGCGTAGAGCCGGTTGAGTGCGTGCGTGCCGTTGAGCCCGGCGTCGACTTCTTCGATGGAGGGTCGACCGGCATAGCGGATCCAGTCCGCGCTCATCAGATACGCGCTGGCGCACAGCATGGTCGTGGTCATCTCTTGGCCGACGTCGAACCGCTCGCGACCCATCAACCCCATCAACAGCACGCTGGCGACGAGCGCGCCGGTCACCGGGTCAGGGTGCCCTTCGTTGGACGCACCCAGATGCAACGACCGCTCTTTGAGTTGCGCCATCGTCATCGGTCCGCTCTCGAGCGCACCCACACCGGCCTGCCGTGCGGCATTGCCACAGATCGCACCGGCAATCGGATGGTACGCCGGCATCTTCGCGTAGGGACCATCCTTGCCGTATGCGCCGGCATAGCAATAGACGAGCTGCGAATTGTGGGCGCTCAACGACACGTAGTCGATGCCGAGCTTTTCGGGGACGCCGGGCCGGTAGTTGTGCAAGAACATGTCTGCTTTGGCGGCCAGCTTGTGCACGATGTCGCGGCCTTCGGGCGCTTTGATGTCGACGCAGATGCTCTCCTTGCCGAGCAGCGTCTTGTCGAAGGGCAATACGCGGCCCGGTTCACCTTCGAGCGGTTCGATCTTGATCACTCGAGCGCCATAATCCGAGAGCAGGCACGAGCCGATCGGTGTCGCGATCATCGACGCGGCTTCGAGTAGGAGCACTCCCTCGAGCGGGCGATGATCGGTGCGCGTACCGGGTGAGGGATGCGTCGTCTTGTGCGTCCACGCGTTGGCGCCGACACTGCCCAGCAGCGCGCCGAGCCGCGCGACCGGACCGATCTGCTCGGTTGCGCCGACCTCGCGGTCGTCGACGGCGATCACGTTGCCGTTGTGGCGTGCTTGCGGATGATCCATACCATCGACCGTGTTCGTGAACAGGTCGCCACCGGTGACGCCGCTCTCGGTGAGCAGCGCGATCCACTCGGCCGCCGTGCGCTGCGCCGTGCCCGTCAGCACGCGCTCCCATGCCTCGTGGGCCGCGCTCGGTTCGACGTTGGGGAGGTTCTTCATCACCGGGTCGTTGCGCCATTCACCCAACCCGAGCACGTCGAGCATGTGCCACAGAAGGTGGGGCGCCCAGTTGGCCCACTGCAACCACTTGCCGTCCTTGGTCCGCGCCGGCGTGTAGCCGAGCATCGGCGTCGGCCCCAGTGAAGGGTCGGCCACGCGGGGCGGCCCGGCGAATTCGCGCGCACCTCCGAAGTCGAAGATGGTCAGCGACCGCAGCATGCTGGCTCGCACCAACTGGCCGCGTCGACTGTGGCGCCGCTCGTACAGCGCGCAACAGATTGCCTGCACGGCAGATTGTGCGGCGCCGTAGCTACCCAAGGGTGGCGCGACGTAGACCGGCCGATCGCGGCGAGCCATGCGCCCCATGTCGAACATGCGACCCGACGCCGCCAGCACGAGGCCATCGTGCATCGGCGCGCCGCCGAACGTGGGGTGATCACCGAACGCGTCGATGAAGCAACCGACGAGGTGCGAACGCGCCGCAACCACATCAGCGAAGGGCAGCCCCAGATGCTCGATCGCCCATGACCCGTCGGTAGCGACGACGACGTCAGCTTCGTCGAGCAAGCGCGAACAGTCAGAACGCGCCGAGTCTTCGCGCAGGTCGACGCGGCGAATGTCTTTGCTGCGGTGCCACTGGCGCGCGCCGGCAAGATGGGCCACCGGATCGCGCTCGAGATCGTGGGGCGGCACCAGCCGGACGACCGATGCGCCGTTGTCGCCGAGAATCATCGTGCACAACGCGCCGGCCATGCCCTCGGTGAGATCGACTACCTGCAACCCGTCGAACACGCCGCTCATCGCTAGAACACCGTGCGGGTCACGCCGCCGTCGACGACGATCTCGGCACCGGTGACGAACGACGCGTCGTCGGAGAGCAAGAACCGCACTGCGGTCGCGATGTCGTCGGGCTGACCGAGTCGGCGCAGCGGAGAACGGGTGGCGAAGCGATCGGCGCCGGATTGCAGCGGGCCTGCCATCATCGGAGTATCGATGAACCCGGGACACACCGAGTTGGCGCGTATGCCGAACTCGCCCAAGCGCGCCGCCGTCGAACGCGCCAGTCCGAGGAGGCCCGACTTGGCCGCGCAATACGCAGGGTTGGCGTCGAAGCCGACGATGGCCGCGATCGACGCGATGAACACGGTCGCCGAGCCGGGGTTCTGCTTGAGGTCGGGCGTGAGGTCGCGAATCAACAACGCGGCCGCGGTGAGATGCGTCGCCAACGTCAACGCCCAGACGGACTCGTCGAGCTCGTCGATCGTGCTGACACCGGGAATACCGGCGCAGTGCACGAGGCCGCCGATCGTGCCCAGCGCCTCGCGAGTGCTCGCAATCGCTGCGGCGAATGACGCAGTGTCGGTTACATCGAGTGCAAGGCCAAGCGCGGCAACGCCGTATTTCTGCCGCACTTCCTCGGCCACCCGCTTGGCATTGTCGCCGTTGAGGTCCCATGCCGCGACGGGTCGGCCGGCCGAGGCCAATGAATGCATCGTCGCGGCACCGATGCCCGAACCACCGCCGGTGATGATCACGCCGGTGAGGGGCGAGTAAGAAATGCTTCCAGTCATCAGCCCAAGCTAGCGGCGGATCAATTCGGCTGCCTTTCCGCTCGGAAGGCCGCTCGGGCCTCAGCCGAAGCGTTGGCGCAGTTCGGGCTTGACCACCTTGCCCATTGGATTGCGGGGCAACGCGCCGACGATCTCGAGTTGCTCGGGACACTTCTGCCGAGCGAGTCCCTCGGCCTCGCAATGCGCTCGCAAGCCCGGCAGATCGAGCGCCGCGCCCGGCCGCAGGACGACCACCGCACAGACACGTTCGCCGGTGCGGGCGTCGGGCAGGCCGAGCACACTCGCGTCGGCCACCGCCGGATGGCGAAACAGCATCTCTTCGATCTCGAGCACCGAGATGTTCTCGGCGTTACGGATCACGATGTCCTTGAGGCGCCCCGTTATGCGCACGTTGCCGTCGTCGCCGATCCAACCGAGATCACCCGTGCGAAACCAGCCGTCTTCGTCGAAGCCATCGGCGTCGAGCGCGGGATCGACGTAGCCCTGACAACACTGCGGGCCCTTCAAGCGCAATTCGCCCTCACCGCCCGGCGCGGCGTCGATGCCGTCGGCGTCGACCACGCGCATCGACACGCCGGGCGATAACCGCCCGACGGTCGATTGGAGTACATCGGGCGGATCGTCGCCATACGCCGATGTCGAAATGGGAAACTCGGTGAGCCCCCACGAGCCGATGAGATTGACGCCGAAGACCTCGCGCATCTCGACGTGGATCTCCGCCGGCAGTGGTGCGCCGCCGAATGCACCGGCGCGCAGGTTGGGGAACAGTGGATCCTTGCCGTGGCGCTTCTGCGCGTCCATGAAGGCGCGGAAGAACGGCACGGCGGTGCCGACCAACGTCGGGCGGTGCGCGGCCATGCGTTCGGGCGACGTGGCGGCATCAAAGGTGTCGAACAAGACGAGGCGCATCCCGCTGAGGAGCGCGGTCGTGAGCATCGTCGAGCCGCCGATGTGCGAGACCGGCCACGCGACCGGGTAGATGTCGCACGGGGTGAAGGCAACGCCGGTCAACATGCCAAAGGATCCGGACATGATCGAGTTGTCGGTGTGGCGCGCGCCCTTGGGTGACGCAGTCGTGCCCGACGAGTAATACAGCCAGCGCACGCCGTCCGCGGTCGGCGCCGCCGGTAATGAACTCACGTCGCCCGTCGGCAACCGAATGCTCGTTGTGCCCCCCAGCCCTTCGAGATCGACCTCCACGATTTCGATCGGTCGATCCGCGCTTACGTCGCGCACCATCGCGCTGTAGTCGAAGCCGCGCCAGGTGCCGGGCGAAACGAAGAGTTCTGTGCCCACCTGACGCGTGATGAAGCCCACTTCGCGATGGCGCAAGATGGGAATGATCGGATTTTGGGTCGCGCCGATGCGGGCCAATGCCGCCAACAACACCAACGCTTCGAGCGTCGTCGGCAGTTGCCACGACACGACGGTGCCCGCACCCACGCCCCGGCCGGCCAACGCCGCGGCCACTCGCTCGGCCTCGTCGCGCAGCGCGGAGCGGGTCAATGCGCGTCCGTAGTCGTCGGCGAGTACCACCGCGTCGGGCTCGGCATCGGCACGGTCAACAACCATTTGCCAGAACGTCGAAGGTAACGACACCGGCATCATTTGTCCCCCATCCACAGACGCGGCGCGTCGACATAACTGCGATCGAGCGCGGACACCGATGGGCAACCCAGCAGCGCCAGCGTTCGCTCGATACCGTCCTTGAACATCGCGAGGACGCGCTCGACGCCTTCACTGCCACCGGCGGCCAAACCCCAGATGTACGAGCGCCCGATGAGCACGGCGCGCGCGCCGAGCGCGATCGCCTTGACGGCATCGACACCGCGGCGGATACCTCCGTCGACGAGTACTTCGACATCGGCACCGACGGCATCAACGATGCGGGGCAACAACCCGAGCGTGGCGGGCGTGCCGTCGAGGGCATTGCCAC